>JAGVCI010000115.1 GCA_020059985.1 Candidatus Peribacterales bacterium
CAGGATCCGTTGCTCCCCCCGTTCCGGTTGGTGAACAGGAAGTGATCATCTCGGTCAGCATCACGTACGAGGTTTGGTAAAAATATCGCACATGAAAAAGACCCTCGGCGTCGAGGGTCTTTTTATATCGACTACATGTCGTCAGCGTCATCGTCGCTCCCCGTCTCCTCATCCATATCATCCTCATCCATCTCGTCCATATCCATTCCTTCCTCGTCTTCGAGGTTGTCGGATTCTTCTACAGTCTCGTCTTCATCGTCGTCTCCATCCCAGCGTGTGAAGGGGTCTTGCATGGAACGTAAGGGAGAAAATAAAAAAGCCCGTGTATTAGATCCTGTTTGATTACGAAATGCAAGGTCTATAAACACTAAAATTTTTAATAGAATTGCCAAATTGAGCAACTCTAGGATTTTCCACGCTCCACTGAATGATCGGGTTTCTGATAGATGGTTTTTTGGTGAAAGAGTAGTCTGCAGATTCGTCGTGCCCTCCACTCCTATCTTTGCCGGCCTTAACCGTGCTGTCTTTGACGAGGCAAATCCATCGCCGTATGCAGATGGAATACAGAAAGGACTTTCTGAGGAACTCATCCGCCGCATGAGTGCGGATAAAGGAGAGCCCGAGTGGATGCTCGCACATCGATTGGAGTCACTGAAGATTTTTCACGAGAAGCCGCTTCCTACTTGGGGAGCAGATCTCTCCGTGCTCAATTTCGATGATATCATCTACTACGCGCGACCGGGCACGTCCGAGACGGATAACTGGAACGAAGTGCCGGCAGAAATTCGTCGTGTCTATGATCGACTCGGAATTCCCGAGGCAGAACGCACGATGCTTGCGGGTGTTGGGGCGCAGTACGAGAGTGAGATGGTGTATCACAAGTTGAAGGAGGAGTGGGAAGCACTCGGGGTCATTTTCCTCGATATGGATGATGCACTGGAGCAACACGAAGAATTAGTACGAACGTATTTCATGAAATGCGTCCCGAACACCGATCATAAATTCGCAGCGCTTCATGGAGCAGTGTGGTCCGGCGGAACATTTCTCTTTGTCCCAAAGGGCGTCAAAGTGCGAGAGCCACTCCAAGCGTACTTCCGTATGAATGCTCGGAACATGGGTCAGTTCGAACACACGCTCATTATTGTGGAAGAAGGAGCGGACGTGCACTACATCGAAGGGTGCAGCGCACCGAAGTACGGCAGCCAAGGGCTTCACGCGGGATTGGTCGAGATCTTCGTTAAACCGGGTGCAAAGGCACGGTATAGCTCCGTCGAGAACTGGAGCCGCGATACCTATAACCTGAATACCAAACGTGCGATCGTTGAGCGCGATGCCACAATGGAATGGATTGGGGGAAACATGGGAAGCGGCACGACTATGCTTTACCCGTGCAGCATGCTCGTTGGAGAAGGCGCGCGCTGCGACCATATGGCCATCGCCTTTGCGAACGAAGGACAATGGCAAGACACCGGTGCAAAAGTCATCCACCAGGCGCCGCATACTTCGAGCAAAGTGGTCTCCAAATCTGTGAGTAAGGGCGGTGGAGTCTCGGTGTATCGCGGACTTCTCAAAATCGCCGCGAATGCACATGATTGCACGGCAAACGTGGAGTGTGATGCGCTTCTTCTTGATGAGCAGAGTCGCACCGACACCATTCCCGATATTCAGATCCGCAATAACGATGTCACCATCGCGCACGAGGCGACCGTAGGGAAACTTTCTGACGAAGATATTTTTTATCTCACCTCTCGTGGGATTCCGAAAGAAGCTGCCAAGGCAATGATCGTGAATGGGTTCATCGAACCGATTGTGCGGTTGCTTCCGCTCGAGTACGCAGTCGAAATGAATCGCCTCATCGAACTAGAGATGGAGGGCTCGGTTGGGTGATTATCTCGGGTGTCGATTCAATCGCTCTATACGCTCTTCGACGATTTCTGTGATCTCTCGTTCAGTTGCTTCTCGCTTGTCGCGGAGCGCCTGAGATTTCTTCTCTTCAGCTTGTTCCGCAGCAAAGAGCTCTTTGTTCGCGCGCGTTACATCAACGAAATCAGCTTTGTTTGGAGCTGCAATTCCGTGCAGTTTTAGTTTCTCCATGAATAGATCCCATTTCACGTCTTCGATCGACTTACCGGTCGACATGTCTGGACCCGATTCGCTGCTTGGCTGTAAGAATTTCGAGATGCGATTTGTCATATATAGTATTCTATACTTAAAAAATAAATTTGCAAACTACGACTTTTCCCCTTCTTTAAGGGCAGAAATAACATCTTCTCTTCGTTCTGCTCTCTGGAAATCGAGGAAGAGGTTGGGTCCTTTGAAATGTCGGTTTAGGTGCCATGGACGCTCATTCTCCGGAAGTTCTTTTGAGGGATCCGGTTTCGGTTCGAGCGCTTCAAAGTCGATCATTTGCTGCACCTCTTTTGCCATACGCGTGTAGTCTACTTGTCACTTCAGTCCAGTCCAATGCATTCCGATACGTTTTCCACACACAGAATCGAGGCTTCTCCTTTCACACTTCAGATCAGGAAAGGCGATGCATCGGATCATCTACTAATGATTGGCTCAGCACTTTCGGAATGCGCGATCGAGATCGTCGTCGAGAGCGACGTACATGCGAGCGTGACCGTGCTTCAGACCTCACCGGAGCATCAAAAAATTTCTCAGCGCAGCACTATCGGTGATAATGCATCATTACAGTCGCATATGATCACACTCGGGAGCGAAGCGGAGCTCGATCTTGTTTCTGATATTTCCGGAGTACATGCACAGAGTGACATCGATTGGATTTTTTATGCATCAGGAAAAGACCGACAGAAACTTTCTGCGGCAAATCATTTCTCTGCGACGCATGGAATGGGGCAGATCTCGATGCGTGGAGTTGCCGAAGGAAAAGCGCACGTCGTCTGCAACGGCATGATTGAAATAGAGAAGAACGGGCAGGGGACGGATACGTATCTTTCGCAGGATGTCCTCATGCTCGATAAAACCGCCAAAGTGGATGCAATTCCACAATTAGAGATAAAGACGAACGACGTGAAAGCGAGTCACTCCGCGACGGTGAGTCGAATTACTCCTGAGGATCTGTTCTATCTCTCGTCTCGGGGTCTACCTGAACGAGAGTCTCGTCAGATGTTTCTTCTGGGTTTTCTATCGGCGTCTCTGGGTCGATTATCGGCTCCTTTGCGAGAGCAGATGGAGGGGAAACTCCTTCGAAAGTATCAGGCTGCTCGTTCTTGATCTTCGCTTTCTGAGGGTTTGCCTTTTGAAACTGCTGCGCTCCCATCCAAATGCCTCCCACAAGGGTCGCTATTACCAGTGAACTTGCTCCGATCGCGCGCCCGATCTCCGCAGTCCTCCGATTTTTTTCCTTGGCAGGTTCTTTGGCAACTTCCTGCTGCTCGGGGGTCATAGGGTAGGGAATATCGACAGTGATTTCCCATGGAGTTGTTGCAGTTTGATATGGTTCAGAGCGAGCGGGAATTTCGAGAAACACTCTGATCATTCCGTTTGGTAGTCGATCGGCTTCCACTATTCTTCGTTCAATGTTCGTCGGAATAGCGAATGTGTATTTCTCGCCGCCGATTATTCTCTTGAACTCGTGCATTCCACTTTCAGCTTTCATTTTCCCTCTCGTTGCTTTCAGAAGTTGATCGAGAAATTGAAGATTTTCAAAAATCGGATCATCGAGAGGGATAGGTTCGTGACCGTTATTATCATCCCTCATGTGATCGAAAACGTTCGACATGATGAACAATCATAACGCCAGAATGTCAATTCTGTCAATTCCCTGCCTACTAAGGCGTAATCTCCGATACTTCCACTTTATCGCCTTCGAAGCGGAAGAGCTCTGGTGAAAGTGCGTGGTCACCACCATTTCCAAACTCTACTTTTACCTGGTCTAAGAACTTCTTATAGAGAGGGAAGTCCGCCTGCCAGAAAATGAGGAAGTCGCGTGTGGGAACTGCGCCGATGTAGGGCTCACCCAATTGGTCTGCGACATTGGCGCGGACACTCGGGAGCAAGATGCGCGCGGCGTCGTATCCATCTCCACTTTCGATGATCGCGTATTTCCCACCGCCATCGGCCTCGAATACTTGGAGCTCAATATCGGTCGATGCAGCATCCAGATTATCGAGCGCTTGTTCCCACGCTTCTTCGGCAGTCACGCCAAAGACTTCCAGGTCAGCGTCGTTGATGAAAACATACTGATCGCCATGGTGCAGCACGAGCGCGATGTAGATCCCCGGGGAAAACGGACGTTGCACAACGGGCAGTGTTTCTGCCGTGAGTTGTGGACGAATGATATCGCGTGCTGCCACCCACTCCGGCTTTGCGGTATCACGTGAAACAAACAACACAGTCCCCACACCGATCGCAATCGCGACGAAGACGCCTGTGGTGATCGCGTGATGACGTTGCATGGAAAGATGATACAGAGAGCTCTGCAATTAATCACCCTTCGACTCGTCCCGCTAACACGGGACTCGCTCGGGGTGAATTTTGCGTACGCAAAATTCACAGTATTGCAGAGTAGAGAAGTGACCGGGCATTCCGCGTGAGCGGAATGAATAGTCCCCGGACAATCAGACGTATGATGATAAAAACGACTATCGATCAGAGCATACGCATCAGAGATAAATTCCCTGGTAAGGAAGTGTTCCATCCGCAGGTTCTCCTACGGATACCTTGTTACGACTTAGTCCCAATCAGCAGTTTCGCCGTGGTACCCCCCCTTGCGGGTAAGGGTGCTTCAAGCGCCCCTGCCTTTCATGACTTGACGGGCGGTGAGTACAAGACCCAGGAACATATTCACCGTGACGTAGC
>JAGVCI010000028.1 GCA_020059985.1 Candidatus Peribacterales bacterium
CCGCTCGGGAGCTGGACGATGGCGTACGGACCGTCGATACCGGCGAGTGTTGCAGCGGTTCCGGCGGAGCGAACGATTTGTCCGCCTTTACCGAGCTGGAGCTCGACGTTGAAGATCTTGTATCCAGCAGGGATAAATTGCATCTGCATGTGGTTCCCTGTTTTCACTTTGGTGCGCTCGCCGCTCACGATGATATCGCCGACTTTCAGTCCTTCGGCAGCGAGGATGTAGCGCTTCTCTCCATCTTTGTAGTGCACGAGAGCGATGCGAGCCGAGCGATTCGGATCGTACTCAAGAGAGAACACGACAGCCGGGATACCCTTCTTGTCGCTGCGGCGGAAATCGATCATACGGTAGAGACGCTTGTGTCCTCCTCCACGGTGACGAACGGTTACACGTCCTGCGCTATTGCGTCCGTTGATTCTCTGTTTGCCTGCCACCAGGCGCTTCTCGGGTCGGTTTTTCGAGAGCGCAGAGAAGTCGGCGATCGTCATCTGACGTCGTCCGGGGCTCGTTGGTTTCATCTTTTTCACTGACATGATTACGATTTGAAGGAAGCGAGATCGAGAGCTTTGCTGTCACTCGTGAGTGTGACCAACATCTTTTTCATTGCGTGACGTTTCTCGAGATTGCGGTTGCCGCCGAACGGACGAGACTTCGCCCGCACGCGCATGACGCGAATGCTCTTCACCTCGACGTCGTAGAATTTCTCGAGAGCTTTGGTGACGTCCACCTTCGTTGCGCCTGCGGCGACCGCGAGACTGTAGGTCCGCGCGCTCTTCTGGCGTTCAGCTTTCTCCGTGACGACTGGGCCGAGAATGACGTGAGTGAGTTCCATTATTTAGCTTTGGAAGCAGCTTTCTTCTTCGCAGGGGCTTTCTCTTTCTTCACCGCCTTCTCTCCTTCCTTTCCGAAGATCTCTTCCGCCTTCGCAATGGCATCCACGAGGAAGATGATGTGGTGCGAGACGAGCACGTCCTCTGGGTTGAGCTCTGCAGCAGTCACGGTCTTGAGGCCGCTGACGTTACGAGAAGAGAGGATGAGGGAACGATGATTCGCAGCCGTCACCACGAGAATGCGACGTCCAATATTCACGGGGAGTTTTCCGAGGAGCGTCATGAACGTCTTGGTCTTCAGCTCCTCTGGGTAATTCTCGAGACCGAGAATCGCCTTCTGCTCTGCTTTGTAAGAAAGAGAGGAGAAGAGAGCCTGGCGGCGCATACCGCGTGGCATCTTCTTTTCGAAATTTGCGATACTGCGCGGACCGAAGGCCTTTCCACCTCCGCGCATGAGCGGGCTGCGGATAGATCCACGGCGAGCGCGGCCTGTTCCTTTCTGTTGGTAGAGCTTGCGCGTGGAACCCTGCACTTCGCTGCGACCACGTGCATGAGCGATCGGGTTACGACGATTACTCTGCTGACGCACGACTGCCTGATGCATGAGGCCTTCGTTGATCGCGGCTCCGAAGATCGACTTCGGGAGCTCTACGGTCCCCTTCTTCGTGCCTGTGGAGGTGTAGACATCAATAGTCATTTGCTAACTGGAGAAGACTCGACGGTGAGGTACACCGCAGCGCCGTTCGGTCCTGGAACCGGTCCCTTTACTCCGATGATTCCTTTGGTGGGATCGGAAACGATCACCGGACGCTGGCGAACAGTGACGGTTTCATGACCCATGTGTCCCGGCATTCTCTTTCCTTTGTGCACACGACCCGGGAGAGCACGCATTCCGATGGAACCCGTGCGGCGGTGGAAGGTGGACCCGTGGGAAGCCGGACCTCCGGCGAAGTGGTGACGCCTCACAACTCCTTGGAAACCCTTTCCTTTGCTGGTACCCGTAACCGTGACGATCGTCTCGGCCGGCATGTCTCCAGCGGTGTAGGCGGTCTTGCCTGCCTCCACTCCTTCGAGGGAGTCCATTCTCCACTCTTTCTGGAAGCGGTACTTCGTGTGTTCGTTCCCTTTGCGCGTGCGCACCATTCTCGGTTCGATTCCTTGAACGACAGCGTTGTAGCCATCCTTCTCCACCGTCTTCACACGGATGACGGCATTCGGTTCAATTTGGAGGTACGTCACAGCGACCGCTTCCCCGTTCTCGAGGAACACGCGCGACATGCCGAGTTTTTTGGCGATAAGTCCTTTGCACATATGCTTGGCGGTTCAGGAATCTGGTTAGGTGAGGCACTCTTCGACTCGGCCCTTCGGGCCTCGCTCAGAGTGGCGCTCAGCGCCAGACGGGAACACAAGTGCCTCTATAAAGAGGTAAGCCGCGGAAGGCTACGTGGCGAAAAGCGCATCGTCAATGAATTTCGGCTACTTTCGCACAAACCAGGAAGGACAAGATTCCCACGTTGATCGAACACGAACCCCTTGTGTACCGAAGAACGTATGCACCGCCGTTTTGACACCGTAGACGCCCCCTCCGCGGACCGCATCGAAGAAATCGTGCCCGGCCATGACACCTCCTTCTCGAATTTCTGGCCACCACAAGCGAAGATCTTCGCTACAGTGCTCGAAATCGTGGTTCGCATCGATGAAGACAAAATCGAGAGAGTTGTCCCGAAATTGCTCCGATGCCTCTGCCGAAAAAGAACGAAGAATGACGCTGCGCTCACCGAACTGTTGTAGGCGCTCGCGAGTTCTCTGGTATCGATCCTCTTGTTCATCAACCGAGGCGTTTAACTTGTCTCGGTATTCCGCACGGTCGAACGCCTTCCACGGATCCACCGAGTGCACGACCGACAGCGGACTGTCTCGAAGTAGGACCTCCGAAAATTCTCCAAGGTAGACACCGACCTCCACGCCCTCGCCATGGAGACGAAGAGCGCGCAGAAGATACGGGAATTCTTCGCGAGAACGCAGGACGCGAAACTTCATGCGAAAGCGACGAGGAATGTCGCAAATTTTTTTCTCGACTGCATTCGCGACGTTCGGGACATATCGGTGGCGAACATACCGAAGAAAGGAGTTCACAAATTTCAGCAGATGAACGCACAGGAGCACAAATCGCATCTGCAGATGAGATCTCACGGTAAAAATGAACGTGGAAACTAAAAGAAGAAGGGGGGAGGTTCGCGCCAACGGATGAGACACATCCATGCCGTCTGCACGTTCTCGCATGCGCATCCATTCCGGAAAAAGCGGGTGACCTGCATGCCACGGTTTCAATGTTCCGCAGAAGTGGATGACAAACGCACTTGCGAAGCGCGCGGGCACCGCGGTGGAGTTCATCTGGAGATTGAGGAGGCTCGGGAGCTCTTCCCAGTCGGAGCCGAAATACGCGCTTATAATGGACTGATCGCCCATTTTGGTGAGAGGGCCGAATTTTTTGTAAAGCTCGACGAGTTTGGGGAATGCATCACGCGAAAAGAGCAGTGGCTGGAGCGAAAATACTCCGGCATTGAAGGTCGGAGCATCGAGATCGAACTGCTGAGACAGTGACGCTTTTTCTTCGTGAGAAATCGTTGGGAGAAAAACATCGCGCACCGTCGTTGGAAACTGTGCGCGCACCGCGGCGAATTTTTTTTGCGCGTTGAGCACGCGATCGATCGGTCCGCGGATGAGGATATCGGTATCGAGGTAGAGCACGCGTTCCCACTGACGAAAAAAATCGGTGAAGCAGTAGAAGCGAAGCAGCGTCGCGCGCGTCAGAGCGGGAACGGGATCGTTGAAAAATTTTCCGTGGTTCGTGATGGGCGCGCACGAGAGCACGGAGACGCCGCGTGTGCGGAACCACTCGATGTCTTCGCGGGAAACGTCGTCGGTGAGGAGGACGATGTCGCCCTGCCACCTTCCTTTATAATGCAGGGCCGCAATCGCCTGAACGGCGCTGTCCACGTATTCCTGATCGCACGCGAAAACCGCAACGGAAGAATACTTTTTCGCGCCATCGAAATCCTGGAGTGATGGCTGCCACATATTAGGAGGAAACGGACGCAAGCTCGTGTGCCAGGTACGCGTCGATCACTGTGTTCGGGTCTCCCGTCATCTGCACTCTCCCCTCATCGATCCAGATGACGCGCTGGCACTCTTTGCGCATCAGTTCTTCGTTGTGGCTCGCCATCAACACCGTAGCGGCACCTCCGAGCATCTCGTGGAGGCGTTTTTGGGATTTTTCGCGGAACCCCGCGTCCCCCGCTTCGAACGCTTCGTCGAAAATCAAGATCTCGGGAGACGAGTGAAGTACGAGAGACATCGCAAGTCGTTGACGCATGCCAGCCGAAAATTGGTAGAGCGGCGCGTCGATTGCGTCTCGGAGTTCGGCGAAGTCGACGATCTCGCGCGGGACG
>JAGVCI010000003.1 GCA_020059985.1 Candidatus Peribacterales bacterium
CACGTGATCGCGGCAGCGAGTCCGACTGCTTCCGCAATCGGCGGCGTGCCTGCTTCGAATTTGTACGGCAGATCGCCAGGACGAAAACCTTCTGTGGTCACTGAAGCGATCATCCCGCCGCCTCCGAGGAACGGTGGCATCTCTTCGAGGAGTTCTTTCGTTCCATAGAGCACACCGATTCCTGTAGGACCGTAGACTTTATGCCCAGAGAAAGCCAAAAAATCACAATCGAGTTTTTGCACATCTACCGCGTGATGCGCGACGAGTTGTGCAGCATCCACGAGCACAAGTGTTTTCGCTTTATGTGCGAGAGAAATTATTTCTGCGAGCGGTGGTCGCACGCCGAGCACATTACTTTGTCCGGTGATACTCACGAGCTTCACGTTCCCGCGAGCGAGTGCTGTCTCCAGCTCATTCATCTTCAAATTTCCCTCATCGTCTATATCGATCCATACGATCTCGATTCCTTTTTCTTCTTTGAGCTGCAGCCACGGCACGATGTTGCTGTGGTGTTCCATGATCGAGAGAACAACCGCATCACCTTTCTTCAAATTCTTTCCTCCCCACGACTTCGCGACGAGATTGATCGCCTCGGTGCAATTTTTGGTGAACACGATTTCATTTGCGTTCGCCGCACCAAGAAAATCTCTCACGACTTCGCGCGAGTGTTCATACATTTCTGTCGCCTTCGCGGTGAGGCCGTGCATCCCTCGGTGCACATTGGCATTCGTGGTCCGATAAAAGTCATCCATCGCATCTAGTGCTACCTGTGGCTTCTGTCCGGTTGCTGCGCTATCCAAGTACACAACCGAAGGATCGGCGAGGAGAGGGAACTGCCGACGAATGGCGTGAATATCGAATGCTATCGAAAGGCATTGTCCCGTCTGTGGCTGCTTCTCTCAAGGAAATAAGGAGCGATAGGGCGTTGGAGCGTTAGGACTATCGCTCTATCGCTCTAAAACCTCAATTCGTTCTCTCTTCACAGCATTAATTCTGGTACCGTACTCACGATGCAGAACCAAACCATCAAGATACTCTCCATCGCTCTCTTCGTTTCACTTCTCCTGTGGGGCACATATACCTTCGTGTATTACATCGGCGTCCCGTACCACGGTGCGGTCTTCCTCTCCGATGCTACGTTTCAGTCACTCCAAGGGCTCTGTCCGGAAAATGGTCCATTCTGTCGTGGGGCGTACAGTATCTTCTCTTTCCTTGTCGACAGCATTGTTCGCCTGAAACCCCTTCTTCTCTATGTGGTTTGTTCTCTCTTTATCTTCGCAGGGTTTGTTGGGTGGAGAGCGTTTAAGACCGGACAGTTCGCGGTGCGTTGGACACTTCGTCCGTGGCACATCCTCCTCGTCTTCGTTGGATCGCTCTGGCTCATCTTCACGGTGCTCGCTTCTATCTCCTTTGATGGCGTGTCGCAGCGTCGAGTGATCGAGCCGAATGCAAACATCTATCGTGGCGCGAGTGCAGAAGGACTGGAACGGTTGATCAATAATTTCGAAGATCTGCAGAACGCAGGCTGTCTCACGCCGGTCGGCACGCTCTCGAACACCGCGAACGTCTACAACATGTCGATGTTCTGTATCCAAGGATCATTCATCACGCGCGTTATTCCGATGATTGCGATGGTCCTCCTCGTTTTCTTCGTGTTGATGGTGGCCGGACGCTGCGTGCTCTCATGGCTCAAACTTCGACCAGACAAACTTCTCACCGAAGCGGTCGTTTCTCTCGGTATCGGTGCGTGCGCACTCATCGCGATTCTCTGGTTCCTCGCAGTGCTCAGTGCACAACTGCCGTTCAGCCTCTACACACAGATCACCGGATGGATCGTTCTCATCGCTGTTCCTCTTGTAGGGTTCAAGCACTCGCTTTACTGGCTCAAGAAATTTCACAACGCAACGTGGAGGGTAGAGCTCCCGTGGTATCACGTTTCTCTTCTTCTGGTGTGGTTGCTCATTAGTTATCTTGCGCTCAACTTCCTCACGGTTATTCGCCCGTTTCCGATTGGGTGGGATGATCTCGGGAGTTACTTGAACCGTCCGAAGGCACTCGTCAGCGCCGGGAAGTTCATTTACTTCATGTCGTCGTTCCAGTGGGAATACCTCACGTCGCTCGGGTTCCTTCTCTTCGGGCACACCAGCGTCATTGGTGCGACCACAGCCATGATCATCAATTGGTCTGCTGGTCTTATTGCGGTGTTTGCGGTTTATCTATTTGCGCACACATTCCTTGGGAATCGCGGTGGAGTGCTGGCTGCTCTTCTCTATTACACACTTCCGCTCGTTGGTCACTTCTCGTACGCGGACATGAAGATCGATAATGCGGTCTTCGCGATGTGTGCGTTCGCGATCTTTTCTGTGTTCATGGCGCTCTTCAGGCCAAACGCAGTGGATGCGGATTCTCCACGCCAGCCTGACGGTCGATGGTTGGCCCTTGGCGGCCTCTTCCTCGCATTCGCATTCGCGATGAAAGCGACATCCGCCATGGTGATCATGATGCTTGGTGCGGTGATCCTCGGTGTGCTTCTCCACTGGACGGCTTTCCTCGGAGTCATACTCCTCTCGGTGTTCGTCTTCGCGTATCAGGGTACGCTCGATCTCACCAATATATCGTCGCGCATTGCAGGGAGTGGTGCAGCCATCCAAGAGACCGGATTCCTCATCAGCTTTGTTATTCTGGGGCTCGGCTTACTTATCGTAGCTGCGTATCTCGGACGCAGCCGCCTGGTTGTTGGTGTTCGCTCTGCAGTGATTTTCGGCATCGCGTTCTTCATCGGTGTGTTCCCGTGGATCGAGCACAACAATATTTTACGCGGCAATTTCATTCCCGCAATTTCATTTGGTGCGCCCGATCAAGAGACACCACTCTTTATTCTCGATGGTACTGTCGACACTTCTGAAGAGGATCGACCTGTCTATACTCTGCCTGCTGATATCGCGCTCGACTCCAATCACCCCTCGTGCACACCTACGGGGCGTGCCGAGGAGCTTGATCGATACTGGGGATTTGATGAAGGGTGGTCTCACTACTACACACTTCCATGGAGAACAGTGATGAACCTGGATAGCACCGGGTACTACGTGACGACCATTCCAGCACTTCTTCTGGTTATTCTCATTTTGCTCTTCCCAACGTTTTGGACTTCCAGGGCACGCTGGCTGCGATGGCTGCTCTTTGGAACACTCTATCTTCTCTTGCAATGGGCGTTCCTCGCCAATGGCATTCCGTGGTACGGCATTGCGATGTTCCTCGGATTTGCGGTGCTCCTCGAAGCAATGGTTGCTCTTGCACCCGATGTACTCAGTCGATCCGTAATGAGTGTCTTTATTGGGCTTTCGCTCCTTGGCGCTCTCAACATGCGTATGTGGCAGTTCGAAATGCAACGCAACCTCTTGGAGTACCCGACGGGGAAGGCATCTGCTGAGGTGATCGAAGAGCGCACCATTCCATACTACAACGACATTGGTGATATTGTTTCATCGCGTCACGCATCCATGCCTGATCGTCCGTACTTGTACCGCGTCGGAACATTCATTCCGTACTTCATCCCGCGGAACTTCGAAGTGATCGGTCGCACCGACCACCAACTCGACTTCTTCAATTGTTTGCATCAAGAGGGAAACAACGCGCTCACACTCGCGCGCCTCAAAGCCTTCGGATTCAACAGCATCGTCTTCGATACGAATACCGCGACGATTGAGCGC
>JAGVCI010000035.1 GCA_020059985.1 Candidatus Peribacterales bacterium
ACCCCACCGGTGTTGGTTTACGGTACGGTCTCATGGAATTCTCGAAGCGACGGTTTTCTTGGAAGCAGAATCAGCCAAACTCAGCCCGGAAACCGGGGTAATTGGCGTCCGCGCTCGACTCGCTCGGGGGATTTACCTCCCGTGCTCAACGTCTAACGCGTTACACGTGCAGTCAATACACACGCTCTGACCTTCCCGCTCCGTCACGCCGCTTCTCGAATGAAAGCATCCTTTTTTTCAGACATACCACACACCACTCTGGACTCGGACTTTTTTTGAAGTCCAAGGTGGTGTGCAGCAGAGGCCGGAAAAACTATCAACCTTCATCCGCTGTTGATTCCCATGAGGTACAGGAATATTGACCTGTTATCCATCGGCTACGCCTTTCGGCCTGACCTTAGGACCGACTAACCCCACGCCGATTACCGTTGCGTGGGAAACCTGGGGGATTCGGCGGGCAGGTTTTTCACCTGCCTAGTAGTTACTCATGCCAACATTCTCGCTTCTGTCCGCTCCACCCCACCTCACAGCGGGGCTTCACTGCTGAACAGAACGCTCCTCTACCACGCAGCTAAAGCTGCATTCACCGCTTCGGTTTATCGTTTTGCCCCGTTAAATTTTCGGCGCACGATTCCTCGACCAGTGAGCTGTTACGCTTTCTTTAAAGGATGGCTGCTTCTAAGCCAACCTCCTGGTTGTTTGAGCAATCGCACTTCCTTTGCCACTGAACGATGATTTGGGACCTTAGCGAATGATCTGGGCTCTTTCCCTCACGACGATGGCAATTCGCTGTCACCGTCTCACTCCCGTCTTAATGGATAGGTATTCGGAGTTTGTCTGGATTTGGTAGGTCGGTATAGACCCCCTTATCCAAACAGTAGCTCTACCCCCTATCGTAAATTGACGAGGCTGCCCCTAAAGGCATATCGAGGAGAACCAGCTATCTCCGGGTTCGGTAAGCTTTTCACTCCAACCCACAGGTCATCCCAACATCTTGCGGCATGTTATGGTGCGGACCTCCAGACGCCTTCCGGCGCCCTTCATCCTGCCCATGGGTAGCTCACCCGGTTTCGGGTCTACTGCCAGCGACTGAACGCCATTTTCAGACTCGCTTTCGCTACGGCTCCGGCTTATGAGGCCTTAACCTAGCCACTGACAAGTAACTCGTTGGCTCATTATGCAAAAGGCACACGGTCACCCTGTAAAGGGCTCCCATTCCTTGAACGCATCACATTTCAGAGACTATTTCATCCCCCTTCCGGGGTGCTTTTCACCTTTCCCTCGCGGTACTATCCGCTATTGATCTCCGTACCTGTTTAGCCTTGGATGGTGGTCCACCCAGATTCAGACCGGATTACACGTGTCCGATCCTACTCAGGAAATCCCTACTGCTTTTCATCATTTCGGCGACGGGGCTGTCACCCTCTTTGGCCGCCCTTTCCAGGGTCGTTTGCCTATGAAGAAAAGTCAGATATTGGGCTCCTACAACCCCCCGTGATAAATCACGAGGTTTGGGCTGTTCCCTGTTCGCTCGCCACTACTGGGGGAATCTCATATGATTTCTTGTCCTTCGTTAATGAGATGTTTCAGTTCACGAAGTGACCTTCCCGCATATGCGGGATACGTGGGCATGACCCCACGTGGGTTTCCCCATTCGGAAATCCCCGGCTGTTAGCGCCTGCCTAGCGGCTGACCGAGGCTTATCGCAGCTGGCCACGTCCTTCATCGGAGTACGGAGTCGAGGCATCCATGTGATGCGCATGAGTAACGTTCTTTTAAACTGTTCACGTGCCACGCCGCTCGCGGGCGACGCGGTGTGCCGGCTACTTTCGTAGTGGCATAGGTCGCACGCGGCTAAGAGGATATCTACTTATACCCTCTTGTCTTTTGGGAGCATGACGTCCCATCAGATACGTGACACATAATTGATCATTGTACTGGTTGCCGTTGGTTCCAAGGACCCGAGGTGCGTAGCGCCCACTTCCCTCTCCCGAGCTTCTTCGCAGAAAGCCGGTGGTCTTACTCCTCGTGTTTCTGGTTCGCAGAAACAAAAAGCGGGTGGCTTGCGCGCACCCGCAGAATTCGGAGAATCTGCCCTTTTCAGGGCGTCGAATCCAGCGGGTACTCGCGAAGAAGCATAAAGCGGAGAGATTTTACGGTCCTAGAGAGGAGAGTCAAGAAAAAGAAGAGTTTCTCGTTATTCCTCTAGAGGCGGAATTTCGCCATCCGTTTCTGCCAAAGTTTCACCCTCTCCATCCGCACTCGCCTCAGCCTTTGGACTGAGGAGAATGAGGTTCTCCACCACGATTTCTGTGCGGAAAATCTTGGTCCCTTCTGGGCTGTCCCAACTGCGAGTCTTCAAGTATCCCTCGATGTAGAGCGGTTTCCCCTTCTTCACATTCTGCGCAGAGAACTCCGCGAGTCCTCCCCACGTCACCAGGTTGTGATACTCCGGCAGGCTCTGACGCTCGCCGCTCTGGTCACGCCACACACGGTTCGTCGCGAGACCGAACGTGCAGACCGACTGACCGTTGGTCGTATTCTTCAGCTCGGGGTCACGTGTGACATTGCCGAGAAGCATAACTCTGTTAACAGATTTCATAACTCGTCTGAGGAAGAAATGGAAATAATGAGGGGATGGTCCCATTGTTCCATTGCTTCAAGCTATTCTGTCTTCTGCTTGCAACAATGGAACAATGAATCAATGGAACACAGATGAGAAAAATTTACATAATAGGCGCAAACTACGCTGCTTCAATAGACTCTTGGCTGGCTGCATCTTTCATTTCTTCTTTCTGCGTCGCGCCCGATGCGTCGACGATTTCTCCCGCGATCCCCTTCTCGATCTCTTCCTCATCTTCCATCTCCGCAACTTTCAGTTCCGCGATCTGATCTTCGTTCGGAACGATCTCCTGCGCTTCGTCTTCGATCTTCGCGCGTGATCCCATCTCGACCTTCTCCACTTCACCCTCTTCTATAGAGGCGCGCTCCTCGGGGACGACTTCCTCTTTGAACTTGAGGAGCTCCACTTTCAGTCCGAGCGCCTGAAGTTCTTTCACGAGAACGTTGAACGACTCTGGGATAGAAGGGCGGCGGATCGGCTCTCCTTTCACGATCGCTTCGTAGGCTTTGCTGCGACCGATCACGTCGTCGGATTTGATCGTGAGCATTTCCTGGAGCGTGTAGGCAGCGCCGTATGCTTCGAGCGCCCACACTTCCATTTCTCCGAAACGCTGTCCTCCGTGTTGCGCCTTTCCTCCGAGCGGCTGTTGCGTGACGAGAGAGTACGGACCAACGCTGCGTGCGTGGATCTTGTCTTCGACCAAGTGGTGAAGTTTCAACATGTACACCTTTCCGACGGTGGTCTCATGTGCGAACTGCTCACCAGTGCGTCCGTCGAAAAGCTGCACCTTTCCGGACTTCGGAAGGTTGGCTGCAACGAGGAAGTCCTCGATCGTCTGCGTGGAAATACCATCGAGCGCTGGGGTCGCGACCTTGATACCGAGCACATCGCAGGCCCACCCAAGGTGAGTCTCGAGCACCTGTCCGATGTTCATACGAGAGGTGACTCCGAGCGGGTTCAAAATAATATCGACCGGAGTTCCATCGGCGAGGAACGGCATGTCTTCGACCGGCACGATGCGCGCGATGACTCCTTTGTTTCCGTGGCGACCGGCCATCTTGTCTCCGACTTGGATCTTACGAGTTTGCGCAACAGAGACTTTGATCTGCTTGATCACTCCTGTCGGGAGTTCGTCCCCTTCTCCACGATCAAAGATCTGCACGTCGACTACTTTTCCTCCGGCTCCACCCGGGAGGCGGAGCGAGCTGTCTTTCACATCTTTCGCTTTATCACCGAAGATCGCCTGGAGCAGACGCTCTTCTGGAGTGAGCTCTGTCTCGCCTTTCGGCGTGATCTTTCCGACGAGGATATCGCTCTCGTGCACAGTGGCTCCGATGCGGACGATACCGTCGACGTCGAGGTCTTTCAGTTTCGCTTCTCCAACGTTCGGGATGTCACGAGTGACAGTCTCCGGACCCAGTTTCGTGTCGCGGACATCGGTGACGTACGACTCGATGTGGATGGAGTCGAAGTATCCGTCCTGCACCACACGATCAGAAATAATGATGGCGTCTTCGAAGTTGTATCCCTGCCAGGAGAGGTACGCGACGAGCAGGTTCTGCCCGAGCGCGAGCTCGCCTCCTTCTACGGCACATCCATCAGCAAGACTGTCTCCTTTGCGCACCTTGTCACCGGACCGCACGCGCGGACGCATAGTGAAGCTGGTTCCCTGGTTACTGCGCATGAAGTTGTAGAGTTTGTAGACGGATTTGCGACCGGAGCGGTACACGACCGAGACCTCTTGAGCATCTGCGTACGTCACGTCTCCATCTTCCTCCGCGAGGAGCGCATGCCCAGAGGCGCGCGCTGCCATTCCTTCCATACCCGTACCGACGAGCGGCGCATGCGGGTGGAGGAGCGGAACAGACTGACGTTGCATGTTCGTTCCCATGGATGCACGAGTGTTATCGTCGTGCTCAAGGAACGGGATAAGTGCTGTGGTGATCGAGAGAATCTGCTTCGGCGACACGTCGACGTGCGTGATGTCATTCACGTGCACGAGTGCCGGCTCTCCTCCGCGGCGTGCAGACACTCGCGTCATCTGGAACTCTCTCTTCTCCGAGAACGCCGATTGCGCCTGAGCGATCGTGAGGTGGCGCTCCTGTTCGGCATCAACGTAGACCGTCTTTCCGGTGAGGTACGGACGGACCGGTGCCTCTTTCGCACCTTCACGCTTCAGTTCGGCAATGATCTTACGGGCGCTCTCCTTCGTATCCACCACCTCGCCATCGTGCGCGACGATCTTGCGACCATCACGGACATCAGCGCCCAACATGCGTCCGTAGAGTTTGTCGGGGTCGAGCGGAACGGAGTTCGTGACTTCGTGGTACGGCGTCTCGAGGAATCCGTAGCGATTCACACGTGCGAAGGCAGCCAAGTGCACGACGAGACCAATGTTCGGTCCTTCTGGTGTCGCAATCGGACAGATGCGTCCGTAGTGACTCTGGTGCACGTCGCGTACGTCGAAGCTGGCGCGCTCACGAGAGAGTCCTCCCGGTCCCATCGCGGAGAGACGTCGCTTGTGTGCGAGCTCTGCGAGCGGGTTCGTTTGATCCATGAATTGAGAGAGCTGCGAGGATGCAAAAAATTCGCGCATCGCGGCAGTGATCGGACGGCTGTTGATGAGCTGCATCGGGGTGACGGTCTCGAGGTCCATGACCGTCATACGATCTTTCACGATGCGCTCTGTGCGCACGAGTCCGACGCGGTACTTGTTCTGGACGAGTTCTCCCACGCTACGAACACGGCGGTTCGAGAGGTGATCGATATCGTCCGGAACGCCTTCACCGTTGTTCAGGCGGATGAGTTCTTTGAGGATGGCGACGAAGTCGTCGACCTGGAAGACGCGGTACTCCTCCTCGCTTGGTGTATTCAGCCCGAAGCGGCGATTGAGCTTGTAGCGGGCGATTGCTCCCATGTCGTACTTCTTGAAGTCGAAGAAGAGCGAGTCGATCAACGACTTCGCGTTCTCTGGTGTGGCGTAATCGCCCGGGCGGATGCGGCGGTAGATGGATTGG
>JAGVCI010000015.1 GCA_020059985.1 Candidatus Peribacterales bacterium
CGGTCAGACCGGAGAAGAGGTGCGGTACTGGGGTTACTGCTTCCCAGAAAATTTTGCGGCTGCTGTCGCAAAACCGAAAGAAGGATTCCCCGGTCGGCTCTTCCTCTCAGAAAAGGAACGCGCCGTTCGGCGCGAAGAACAGTTGAAACGATTCCGGCAGAGCTTCTCTATCTATGATCGTCCAGTTGCAGAAGATTTATTGAATGAAACACGAACTGTCCGCGGGAAGGTTCGTCATCAGGTCGAGCTCTTTCATGGCGGCATGACGTGCTACGTGATGACCGAAGCACCACTCGCCATAGGAACAGATCTCGACGGAGATGGTGCGAACACATTCGTGGAAAAATCAGAGAAGACGGATCCGCTCAAAAAAGATACCGATGGAGACGGACTGGATGATGGAACAGAAATTTTCCTGATCAACACACAACCGAAAGTACGCGACACCGACGGAGATGGAGTGCTCGATGGTCTCGAGGATTACAACCGAAATGGAATCAGTGAGACTGGCGAGACGAATCCGCTCGAGCGAGACTCGGATCGTGATGGTCTCTGCGACGGTGTGTGTGCCTACGGTCGACTTTTCAAAGAACTACGCGGGGAAGACGTGAACCTCAACGGCGTCGTCGACGAAGGAGAAACCGATCCTCGCAAAGCTGACTCAGCTGGTGATGGCATCTTCGATGAGCAGGAGTACTTCAATTGCATCCTGGAACAGGAAGGGCGGGATTGTAAATATTCGTCATTTCCGATACAATAATATGATGTCTCGACCCTCCGCACTGACGGCAATTCTCGTGGGAGCAGTGATGCTCGCCACCCCAGCTATCGCTCATGCGTACCTCCTTCCTGAGGAAGTTCTCCTCAGTGAAGAGTTCTACGATCCACCGCGCTCACGCGAGGCTGGTGACCGTGCACGCATGCAGGCGGAAGAGAGTGCTGCTCGTCGCGCAGAGGAATGGGCAGAGGAATACAACGCGCAACACCCGTCAGCTCCGGAGGAACCAGTGCTTGAAGAGGAGGCTGGCACGACCGACGCGGACCTCACACCAGAAGAGTTGGAACTCCTTCGCACCATCCGACTCCTCAACCGAGTTGAGGATCAACAGAATGTGCTCCAGTCGCAGCAGGGACTCCATGGCGGTGCGCCGCTCCCTCCAACAGGCGCTGGCGGAATCCTCGCCCTCATCACCATGATTGGTGCAGTGGGATGGACGCTGTTCCGCGCACAGAAAGAACGGGCATTCGCCCTGACTGATCGCTAAAACTCCGCATGGTGCGGAGAATATTTTTCGCGTGCTCGCATCCGCTCTGAGCGGCTGTTAGGGTAGCGCCATGCAACCGTTGTCGCTCACGGGGAAGCAGTGGATCCTGAAGCAGGACGCCACAGAGAACGTACGATATCCGCACGAAATACTCGCAGCACTTCACGCTGCGCGTGGGATCCCGTTGGATCAACAGTCACGCCCACTCACGTCCCCGCGTGTCCTGCCAGATATCGATCGAGCAACAACGAGGATCGGACAGGCAATCAGCGCGGGCGAACGTGTCGCCATCTTCGGTGACTACGACTGCGATGGGATCACGGCGACCGCGGAACTTGTGAGATTTTTCTGGCGTCGATCGATGGAGCCGCTTGTGCGCCTGCCGCACCGCATCCGTGATGGGTACGGACTCACGACGAAGATCGTCGAGGAGATGAAACAAGCCGGAGTGACACTGCTCATCACGGCCGACTGTGGAGTCACCGCCCTCGACGCGATTACGGCAGCCCAGGACAGTGGAATAGACGTGATTGTCACCGACCACCATCACCCCTTAGAAACGCTTCCTAAGGCCCATGCCATCGTTCATCCGGGGCTTTCCGAGGATTATCCGCTCCCGCACCCCTCGGGCGCTGGCGTGGCCTACCAGCTCATTCGAGCAATGGAGGGCCTGAGTTGGGAAGGCGACCACATCGACCGCATCCTCGCGATGATCGGCACCGTCGCCGACGTCGTCGAACTGAAAGGGGATAATCGCACACTCGTGCGAGAGGGGCTCAACGCGCTTTCACTTCTGAGCACCGAACCGCTCGCACTGCTCTTTGCGCAGGCTGAGGTGCCGCTCGCGACGGCGACGAGTCGCGACATCGGTTTTCGTATTGCACCACGCATCAACGCCGCCGGACGCATGGACGATCCGTTGATTGGACTCCACGCGCTTCTCAAAGGCGGAGACGCACTCGCCACTCTCGAGCGCATGAACCGTGAACGCCAAGACAAAACTGATCTCCTGCTCACCGAGGCGATCGAGAAGATGGACTCCGTCACGAGTGATGTCCTCGTCGCGACTGTCGATGAGCGCTACCCCGAAGGAATCATCGGACTGATCGCCGGAAAGCTCTGCGAAATAAAAGGCAAACCCACACTCGTGGGCTGCATTCGCGGGGATCTCTGTACGGCTTCCTTGCGCAGTCCTGCGTGCTATCACATTACGGAGGGTTTAAGCGCATGTTCGGATCTGCTCATTATGTACGGCGGCCACGCGCAGGCCGCGGGCTGTTCCTTCGCACTGAAAAATTTTGAAGCCCTGAAGGAGCGCCTCGACGCGCACATCCGTTCTCGGTTGGATCTGCATCGACTCACTCCATCACTCTCGATCGATGCCGCGCTCGATCCACGGATTGTTACGCTCCCGCTCGTCACCCACCTCTCGGCATTCGAACCCTTCGGGCAGGGAAACCCTGAGCCACTCTTCCTCCTGAAGAATGTGAAGATCGACCAGGCACGAACCGTCGGGAAGAATGATGCTCACCTACAGGGGTCAGTGGGCGGGATCAAGATGGTGGGTTTCCGTTTAGGATCACTGATCAAAGAGACCAGTCATCCGCTCGACCTCGTCTGCAAACTCGGAATTGATCGATGGAATGGCCGTGCATCGCCGCAGTTCTTCGTGGAGGATGCACGTCTCGCCGTTGCGCACGGCATAGAAATTTCGGCGTAATACAAAAAATCGACCCGGAATACAGTGGTCGATTTACAGAAGAATAATGGTTTAGACTGGGACCAAACTGCCTTCCATCCAGAAGACTTCGGTAACCGGAGAGTTCAAAGCGGAAGCGATTTTGAGAGCGAGAAGAACAGAGGGATTGGTCTGACCACGTTCGATACTCATCACCGTTTGTCTGCTGACTCCAGTACGAAGCGCCAGCTCTTCTTGTGTCATGTTGTTTTCAAAGCGAAGACGTCGAATGGAATTTTTCAGAACGGCAGTGGGCATTTGGCACGTGGGAAATTGACAGTGGGACGCATTCTACTGCGTGGGGTCCTAGGAGCAAGGAAAAAAGATTACTTCTCGAAAACGAGTTTTTTACGCAAGAATCAGCCTCCAAACAGCAGAAGAAAAATCGCGAGCGGAACGAGATAGACCGCAAACCATGCGATGCTCTTCGACGCGACCCACCACCGGAGGAACGTGATAGCGGAGAGGCTGACGACGAACGACGAGAGGAAACCTCCGACAAGAATGGAGGGCTCGGGCAGGGGAATGCTGTCTCGGTACGCGTCGAGCAGGGTGAGGGTGGCCGCGCCAAATATGGCCGGAGCGGCCAAAAGAAACGAGAAATCTAGCGCCTCCCGGCGAGGTACGCCGAGCGCTCTTCCGGTCCCGATCGTGAGTCCCGAACGCGAGAGACCAGGGAGGATTGCAACCGCTTGCGCGCAGCCGATAGCAAACGCATGAGAAGACACGATGGATTTCGTACGCACGCGTGTCCCCGCCCACTCACCGACAACGAGCACAAGCGCTGTTCCGAGGAAACCGAATGCAGCTGCAGAAACCGAACGTGTGGAAAACACCACCACATCTTTGAGAAGAAAACCTGCGACGACCGCGGGGAGTGTCGCAAGAATGACGAAACCGAATTGGTGGAGGCTTGCTTTGTCACGAGTGAAGACTGACATCGCGAAGCGCATCCACGTCTCTCGGTAACAAAGAAGTAAGGCGATGAGCGACCCAATATGCAGGATGATGTCGAATGTGAAGAGGCTCTGCGTCTGTGTTTCCAAACCAAGCAGCGACTCCACAACAACCAAATGCCCGTCGCTACTGATGGGCAAAAACTCCGTTAAACCCTGCAATGCGCCGAGAAGGACCGCTTGTGCGATGGTCATCTGCGCCATTAAAGCGTTTCATGCGCAGTGTCACCAGTCGAAACAGAAATGATGGCAAAGTGACGAAAATTTTTCGTTAAATTATTTCGTTTTGCAGATACACACCGAGATTTGATACGATACAGCGAAATGAACCCTTCTCCATTCCACGGAATTTTCAGTGCGTTCCAGGAAGAACATCGCGAAGACGCCTCACCAGCGTCAGTCGCTGCTGTGAGTGGTCAGAGTGCGGCAGTAAGTAACACTACAGGTGCAGTGGGAGCGAAGGGGCAGATCGCCGTCGATATCTACGAGCAAGACGGGTACTACATTATTCGCGCACCCATCGCGGGTGTGCGGCTTTCGGATCTCGACATCGAGGTCGATGACAAAGTCCTCACGATCCGCGGGAACCGCGCCTTAAGCGATACAGTGGCTCAGGACCAATACTACGTACAGGAGTGCTTCTGGGGCGAATTTGCCCGTAGTGTGACCCTTCCCTGTGTGATTGATCCTAAGCGCGTGAAAGCCACCTTCAGCAAAGACGGCATCTTGAAAGTACTCATCCCGAAAGAAGAGAAAGTAAAAATCGTGCGGATCAACGAAGGATGATCACTCGCACATCACCGTTATTTCTTTCGCACTGCTTCGGTCCTGCCCTTGAGTTTTATTTCGGCGGCCTGTCGGATCTGGAGGAGAGAGTCGTAGACATCTTCACCACCCATGTAACG
>JAGVCI010000111.1 GCA_020059985.1 Candidatus Peribacterales bacterium
CTGCTGATGATCCGCAAAGAACCGAATCAGCCGATCGACTTTGATCCGGATGGAAAGACGATCCCGAATCTCTTCGATGAGTACGATCGTCTCGCCGATCACTACTTTAAACGGCACAAGGAACCGTTCGAGGATTTCGCACGGATCTGGAAATTGGCACACATCGATACTACGCATGACCCCGAGGATTTGTGGCAGATGCGCTTCTCCACCTTAAGTTTCGTCGTGCAGATGCCGCACCTCGATCTCTTCGAAGAAGCGGAGAAACTGAAGGGATCGGCACTCACGAAGAATGAGAAGAGTGCACTCGAAGAGCGTGCGAAGTACGTGAAGCAGTGGCTCACGGAACATGCGCCTGAGGAATTCCGCTTCACGATCTTGGAAGCCGCTCCGAATGATCTCTCACTCACTGCAGATCAGAAGAAAGCATTTACCGAAATCCTCGCAGCTCTCTCCTCCCCTTCTCTCAAGTGGGAGGGTCCCGAGATCCACGCAGCGATTCACGTCGTGAAAGAAAAACTTGGTGTCGATCCGAAGAATATTTTCCAACCGCTCTACATGCTCTTCCTTGGGAGGCAGAGCGGTCCACAGGTTGGCTGGTTCCTCTCGACGTTCGAGAGAGACGAAGTGATCAAACGACTGGGAGACGTCACGAAGTAACCAGGTATCTCTCCTGCAATTGTCCGTACGGAGTGCGTGATGAGTACCGTTTTGTTTTTTCGCGTCCAATCAACGGATTGAGCCATTTCCAGGATTTCCGCCATTGGCGCCAGTTCTCGTGCCAGAGGTGTACCGCATACGTTTGATCGGTCACAGGCAATTGGTATGCGGGGTTGGTGAGATGCTTCATTTCCCAGTACGGGACGGGGCAGAACGTTTCCGGGGCCCGGACAAATTTTTCCAGTGCATGGTCTCTAACAGCGCGATCGAGGAGAACAGGACCGGTAAGCACGGCGAGACTCTCTTCTGGTTTCATGAATCTCTGACGCAGCGCGGATGCTTCTTCGAAACATTGCTTCATGATTGGACTGTGTGGCGCCGCACCGATGACATTGGCATTCACGACAGTGCTACCGTCCGGTTGGCGCTGCGAAGCGAAGACAAATTCTTCTCTGAAATCAAAGGGACGCAGGCAAACGACATCCATATCCACCCACATTCTCCCTTTTTTGTAGAGGAGTGCGTAGCGAAAGATATTGGAAAATGCAGAAGGACTTCCCCTGCAATACCCCGTCTCTGGAACAAAGAATTCTGTGTGGGAAAGAATGGCATTCCCATCTTTCACTGTTGTGCCCTCTGGAATATTTTTCACATCACCATAAACATACAACTGAAACGAATGTCCATGCGCAAGGAAAGAGCGGATGCAGAGCTGCTCCATAAGCGAGAGCTCATTGCCGATCCAGAGCCCCTGTATCACTAACACACAAAGAGCGTATCACAGCTCAGAAGTGTCCATGTGCTTATCTGTTTCCACTGCCAATTTTGTCATATGCATCGGCATGTTCATGCGCGCAACGCTCAATGGAAAAGTATTCAACGGCAAAACGACGCGCCGCGTCCCCTCGCTCACGGCAGAGCACGCGATCACCAGTAAGTCGCAGCAATGCATTTGCCATACCCACCGCATCACCGACAGGAAGCAGATCTGCAAAAGAGTCGTCCATGTAATCAGGAATGCCTCCGATGTCGTTCGACACGACAGGCAGACCGCTGCTGACTGCCTCGAGCAGTGCAGTATTTGCCGTAGAATCGAGGACAGGGTGCAAGAAAACTGATGCACACCGGTAAAGCATCTGCAACTCTCCATCTGACACACGATCATGCAGATGGACATTCGGATTGTTCTGCAATGTGTCCAGGTATCGCCGTTCTATCCCCTCGTGCCTCTGCGGGATGACTACGTCAAACTGAATGCGTGGATCTGTACGAGTAGCAATGTCCACAACATGAACAAGAGTGGCGAAATCCCTCAGATGTCTCCCGCAGACTATTACCCGACATGTGGGACGTTCGTTGTTCGAAGGTGAAAAAAAATCCGTATCTATGCCGTACAATATGTGGAAAATCGGACCATCGAATTGGTTTTTCAGATGCAATGCATGTTCCTTACTCAGAACAACGATGCCATCTAATTTCGCAAAATGCGATGACGGATACTCCGTTCCCTTAGTCCAGCTAGGTGGCTGGTGAAACGTTGCAACCACCTTCGTCCGTGGAAGAAACCATTTGATGAGTGACGGCAGGAAGGCCATTTGATCTTCCGCGTACGTCAGGTGAACGATGTCTGGTTTCATCTTAAATGCATGGATGAAAGCACGAAGCTCAGCACGTGCACTGTCGGTGCTGTAGTACCGACTCGGACGCGCAGGTCTGAGCAGTACACGTACCAGTGCATGTTGCCGTCTGTTCCAGACTTTCCCCGGCACTTTCCACGTCGAAGAATACTGCAATGGAAACTGCTGCTGGAGCAGTGCAAATACCGGGTCATAACCGCTCTGCTTGGCATGCCAGCCGATGATCTGACGTAACAAAAGGACACGTGGCTGTCGGTGCTGCATAGCAGAGAGAAGTATAGTGTAGGGCAGCGCTTTTTCGTCGCATCAAGCAGAGACTGTGTGCACGAGTGAGAAATAACGCTCTGCAAGAGCGGGGTGCACAGCGCCGTGCATGTACCCCAAACGGTAGAGCGCGGTGAGTTCATCGGAGAACGCATGTCGAGAGCGATGACGTTGCCACTCGTACAAGGAACGCGCAGTGCGACGTAATTTTCTCGAAAGTTTTGCATGATCTATTTTCTCGCGTACGGCCTCCGATACCCCCTGCCAGTAGAGTCTTTCTCGAAAAAAATCTTTTGTCATTCTTCTCTGAGGGATGGTGTGAACAACCGTAACAAGGGGGTGATAGAGCACACGCATTCCGGTCGCGATGATTCGATCCACCGCGTGTACATCCCCTTCTCCGAGAAGCAGATTCCCCCGCCGATCCAAGCGCGGATGGAACCCCCCGATCATTTCGAGGGCGCTTTTGCGAAAAGCGAAGTTTGCTCCAGCCAAAAACTCGTGTGGCTCGAGCACGTGCGTCGCGTTTCCCCAGTGTATGACCGACAGGTACGGCAGAAGATCATCGACCAACCAGTCGGGCCGCGTTCCCTCCCAGTCGGCAGAGATAGGACCGCCAACCACGCCGATGTCCGGATACTTATCGAACGCGAAGAGGATCTCTTCGAGCCACTCGGGAGATGCAACCGCATCATCGTCCAAGTACGCGACGATTTCTCCGCGTGCTTCTCTCTGTCCCGTATTTCTCGCAATGGAAAGTCCAACGCCTTGCTCGTACACGTACCGTACTCCCTGCGTAGCGAAAGAACGCACTGTGTCAGCCGTGTGGTCCGTCGATGCATTGTCGACGACAATCACTTCGTACCGATCGCGCGCAAGCGACTGGGCAAGGACACTCTGGATCGCCTTTTGGAGAGAGTCCGCACGATTATGCGTACAGATGATCGCAGTGATCTGCGGCGGATGGATGCTCTGCTGCATGAAGAAAGGCTTCAACTGTACCAAAACGCACAGAAACTACTCAAACAGGCACCCTTGCAGTAGGCTGGAACAGCACTATTTGCCGACCATGCCGGAACTCGAACGAAGACACTATTGGCACCACACAAACCTCATCGCACATCTGAGACACGCGTGGCGCACCAAACGTTTTGTGGACACTTTTTTCCACGCGCTCTATTTCTATTCGGACAAACGCACATGGAACAACACGTTTTGGATGGGAGTTCCTACTCAAAAATGTCCACTCGATATGTGGGTGTATCAAGACATTCTCTACGAGACGAAACCGGATCTTATCATCGAAACCGGTACCTATTTCGGTGGAAGTGCACTGTATCTCGCACATGTCTGCGATGCGTTGGGGAGAGGAAAAATAGTGACGATCGACATCGCTCCCAAAGAAAAATTGCCTAACCATCCGCGCATTACGTATCTCACAGGATCGTCCGTAAACGCGGAAACGATAGAAAAAGTTCATACGTATGCGAAAGATGCTGCCCGAGTGATGGTCATTCTCGATTCAGACCACCACAAAGATCATGTACTCAGTGAGATGCGTGCCTACGCCTCTTTTGTCACGCCCGGTTGTTACATGATTGTGGAAGACACAAATCTGAACGGTCATCCGGTCGTACCAGAAATGGGCCCAGGACCTATGGAAGCAACAAGGGAGTTTCTGAAGGATCGATCGGACTTCGTCATCGACACGAGCCGCGAAAAATATTTCCTCAGCCAGAATCCATCGGGCTACCTGCGGCGAGCTGTGCAAAATGCTTCTGGCATGTTGCCCGTATGAAAGGATAGCCCTATGTCGGTATTGTGGAGAAGGAAAGCCAACGGAGAAAAATGCGGAAACGAGACCATGTCAGGGCTTCCCGGCGGTGTTACAGTGCCTCTATGTCTCGCGTTGCCGTCTGCACCGTCGTCACCAAAGCACAGCGGTAATTTCATCGCACACGCTTGAGATAACCCGACGGATTGGTGGTGAGGAAGAATTTTTCCCGGCTACTGTCGACTGCAAAGTCGTGATTTTTCTGTAGAAATTCGCGCACCGCTTCCATGGGCCCGGGACCAAACTCGGGTACCACAGGATGGCCATTGAGGTTCGTGTCTTCCACGATGAGGTAACTTCCCACTGTCACCAGCGGCGCGAAGAGCTCCATTTCACGGAGCACGTGATCTTTGGAATGATCGGAATCCAAAATTACCAGAACAACTGAAGCATTGTGTGCGATATTCTGCATTTCTTTCACGACCAGAGAACTGGTGGACGGTCCGTGAATGTATGTGATGCGCGGATGCTGAGGTCTGTCCGGTCGCGATTCGATATCTATCGAAACGACAGCTCCTTTCCCCAGGGCATCGCAGACATGTGCGAGGAACAACGCACTCCCGCCCTTGTAGGTTCCGGATTCGATGATCACATCAGGCCGGATTTCCGTACAGATTTCTTGGTAGACCCACAAATCTAGCGGGAACTTCCATATGGGAGTGCCAATCCAGAATGTGTTCTGCCATGTGCGCGATGCCTGACGATAATAGAGAGCGTGAAATTCCTCTACCGCGCCGGTTAACCGCAGAAGGTTTTTAGTGGAAAAGCGCGCAATGCGTCGTGGGATGTACGAGAGAAACTGCATGTGGGGAAAATGGTAGCACACCCCTCATTCTCGATTTGGTATTAGGAAGACACCAGCAAACGGAATGACGTAGTTTCGCGGAACATCAGCCAGGCAATGCTATTTTTGTGATGTTACACTAATCCCCCGTGGCAACCACAGCTATCTGCACCGTCGTCACCAAATCGCACGTGAGCTTCGCGCGCGCGCTCGCGGCGTCCCTGCGCGACACGAACCCGACTCTCGATCTCGTCGTCCTTTTTGCCGATGACACGGAGGGTTTCATCGATCTTTCGCAGGAACCGTACGCTGCGCTCCCCTACTCGGCTCTCACTCTCGTCGAGGAAGAGCTGATGCGGCGGAACTACACTCCCATGGAATTCTGCTGCGCGCTCAAGAGCCACTTAATTGGTCATCTGTTAAAAACGGGTTACGACAAAGTGATCTATCTCGACAGCGACGTTCTCGTCGTGGGTTCCTTCGACCGGGTGATTGACCAATTGGAACAGAGCGATCTTCTCCTGACACCGCATCTGCTCTCGCCCATCGCTGGGGTCAGTGCCGACATCGAGAACGAAATGTTGAGGAGTGGCGCATTCAACGCCGGCTTCCTCGCGGTGAGGAACACGACGAATACCGCCACATTCATCGACTGGATGAATACGAAAACTCCCGAGCAGTTCTTCATGGACTTTTCGCGTTCCCTGAATGTCGACCAAGCGTGGCTCTCTCTCGTGCCTTCGCTCTTTTCGAACGTGAAGATTCTCAAGGACAAAGGCCTCAATGTCGGGTACTGGAACGTTCACGAACGGCCCATCAGAGAAGAAAATGGGGCACTCCTCGTCGAGGATACCCCGCTCGTGTTCTACCACTTCAGCGGGTTCGATCCCGGGAATCCGAAGGCGCTCACGCAGGTACGGCACGACATTCCTTTCCCGAAGAATGAAGTACTCGTAGCGCTCTACGCCCGCTATGCAACCGCACTCAAAGATGCGGGGTACGATGCGTCGCACACGTGGCCGTACAGTTTCGGCACGGGATCCAGAGAGCACCGCACCGCGAGGGAGAACCTCATCCGAGCTCGACACCGCAATGTCGCGTACCGACTCGCCTGCGCGGCACTGCGCCATACCATCGGGGAGCCCACCTTCTTCGCGCTTCAGAGAAAATGGCGCGGCGTGCTGCACGCGCGAGTCGAAAGAACGCCGGTAAAGGAGACGAAGGGAAACCATCTTGAAATGTTCGCGCACATCCTCGGAGATCGGGGCACAGGTACGGTGTCGCGCAGCCATATGGACGCACTCGAGAGTAAGGGTGTGAATTTTACCGCGCATCGCATGGATTTCGCGAAGCGCGTGATGAAACAACCGACTGTGACCACCGCGAAAAGCGGACCTGCGGGAAACATCCGTGTCTTCTATCTCAATCCCCCGCACATAGAAGATTTTCTGGAGGAATGCGGAATGGAACAGTTTCAGGGAAGCCACAACATCGCATACTGGCTCTGGGAACTGGAGTCCGCCCCCGCATCCTGGAAATCTTCCGCCCGCTACTTCGACGAAATATGGACGATGAGTACGTTTGCTGCGAAAGCGATCACATCGAGAGTCGATCTTCCAGTGAAGATTGTTCCGCCGGGCGTCCGTGTGATGCATTCGCATCAACTCTCCAAAAAAGATTTTGGCATCGATGAATCAACAACAGTTTTTCTTTTTATTTTTGATTTTCAGAGTTCCTTCGAACGCAAAAATCCACTCGGAGTGATCGAGGCGTTTCGACGAGCGTTCGGACCGAGCGACGACGTGCATCTTATTATCAAGTTTCGTGACGCACGACGATACGCAAAAGAATATGCACTTCTCGAAAAAGCAGCAGCGAATCTCCCTTGTACTCTTATTGGAGAGACTTGGGACTTCGCCAAAACATCAGCACTCATCGCTCTCGCCGATGTGTATGTATCGCTCCATCGTGCGGAAGGCTTCGGGCTCACGATCGCCGAGGCAATGGCATTCGGAAAGCCGGTGATCGCCACTGCGTACTCCGGCAACATGGATTTCACCAGGAAAGAGAATAGCTACTTGGTTCGATACGAGAGACAGGAGATACGTGAATCTTCAGGGCCTTATGAGAAAGGATCATTCTGGGCCGAACCCGATCTCGACCACGCGGCAAAACTGATGAGCGAGGTTGTGAGGAATCCCACCCAAGCAGAGCAACGCGGAAGAAAAGCGAAAGAAACTATAGAGTCACAGTAC
>JAGVCI010000031.1 GCA_020059985.1 Candidatus Peribacterales bacterium
ATCAGCCAGCCGAGTTTGGTGAGGTCAGGGTGCCAGAACGTGAGCGTGGGGCGGTACCCCGCGACGATCGTTCCCCCCAAGCGCACGATCACGTAGATGATGGATCCGAGAAGCGTTCCGTAGATGGGGCCGAATTCTCCGAAGGTTGGAGTGAGGTAGAGCGTTCCGAAGATCGTCCCGAGCGTATAGAGCACCGGTGTGATGCCGTAGACCCAGTACTTTTGGATCGTGATCAGATACTGACCGAACGCATTCCCGAAGACGAAGAGAAAGTTCGTGAGGAGCGCGATTCGTCCGAACGCAATGTAGAGCTCCAAATTTTCTCCCGTAAAGCCCGTCATGTACGGCGCGAGTGTCGGGAGTGCGACGGCAAGAACGAGAGCGAGCACACCGAACACCATCGCTGCGACGCTCGTGACTCCGCTCAAGAGTCCCGACATTTCTCTCGTGTTCGCGCTCGCTTTGTAGCGCGCAAGGAGCGGCACGAGTGCGACCGAGAACCCCGCCATGATGGTGATCTGAAAGAGGAGGTCACTCGGACGGAACGCTGCGATGTACACGTCGGCAACGGAGGAAACTCCGACCGGGAATGTTGCAGCGAGAGTGTTGTCACGGAGGAGTCCGACGAGTGATGCCGCAAATTGCGTAACCGCGAGAACAGCCGCACCACCGAGGATGCGGTGCTGAGCAAAAATGGATGTGACGCTTGAAATGCGCATTGCGGGAACGATACCGAAGTGGGATCGATCCTACGAGTAATCCGTGCGCTGAATATCAGTTTTTTCTCTTATTTAAGCCAAAAATTCGACTCCAATTTTGATGCATATTCAGGGAAGGCGATTACAATGTGCGCATTCAGGCAGTGAAAGCTGTTTGGATACCCCTGGAGAAGCACTGGGTGGAGGCATGAACAGTCCCCCCTGGCCCAATGCCGACCGTCCCAACTTCTCCAGGGACTTTTTGCGTGAATAGAAAACCCTGTTACAATTACGCACTTATGCCCAAGGAATACATCATCACCGTTGAGACGGACAAAGATCGCATGGAAGAACTCGCCCAGAAAGTTCGAGAAAGGAAGGACACAGATCCAGGCAACTTGGACTCTCGCGAGAAAGTTCTTCTCGCTATCGTGCATAGTGTCAAAAAGAATGTGCGCCACCTCTCCTACAAGCTTTTCGCAGGACAAGGCACAATCGCTTTTCTCGATATTCCAGAAGAAGACGTTGATGCGGTAGAGAAATGCTTAGATCACCTGCAACCATTCTTGGTGAACAAACAGAAGACCATGACGGAAAAGAAGCTCGAAAAGAAAATTGAGAAAGGAAAAATGCCTGAGTGGTGGGGCGAAGCACTCTTCAATAAACATAAAATGGGGAAAACCCCCTCGACATCAAAATGGATCTACCGAAAATTCTTTCGTAAGCTCGTTGGAAAGAACGGGAAATAAACTCTGCGATTCACCGGAAATTTTTTTGAGGATACGTGTATTTCCTGCATACTTGTTCTGTAATGAACGCCTCACCTTCGCCCTCGGTCACATCGCTCCCCTTCTCACAGATGACCGATGACGCGGTGAGCGCGGAACTCAAGAAATATCAGATCGGGCTGACGGTCGAGGAAGCGCGCAAAGTGAGCGCGATGCTTGGTCGCGATCCGACGCTCACGGAGGCCGTGATTTGGGGAATCCAAGGGAGCGAGCATTGTAGCTACAAATCGTCACGCCGGTTCCTCAAGCAATTCCTCACGGATGGGAAACACATCATCCTCGGACCCAAGGAAGATAGCGGCATCGTCGCGATCACGGACGGACCCAAGGGCAAACGCTGGGGACTGGTGATTTCCCATGAGTCACACAACCACCCGTCACAGATAGTTCCGTACGAGGGAGCAGCAACTGGCATCGGTGGATGTGTCCGCGATGTGGTCTGCATGGGAGCACGCGTCGTCGGGTGTCTCGATATGCTGCGCCTCGGAGACCTAAAGACAGAAGAGTCCCGCACCATCGCCGCAGAGATTGCGCGGGGGATCGCTGGCTACGGCAATCCGCTCGGGATCCCGAACCTCGGAGGCGACACCGTGTTCGACGCGTCGTATAACAGCAACTGTCTCGTGAACGCCGTCGTCGTCGGCATCGTCCGCGAAGATGAGATCATTCATAGTTACGTACCCGAGGAAGCAGGCGAGGTCGGCTACGACATCATCCTCATCGGAAAACCAACGGACCGCAGCGGATTTGGTGGCGCGGCTTTCGCGTCCGCCTCTATGGAAGAGGAGAAGCGCGAACAGAACACCGGCGCCGTGCAGGAGCCAAACCCCTTCCTCGAACGACATTTGCTTGCATCGACCTATGCACTCTTCGACTGGCTCGCAGCCGAGGGCAAGCTCGATAAGGTCAGCTTCAAAGATCTCGGCGCGGGAGGAGTCGTCTGTGCAGCCGTGGAGCAGGTCGCGGGCCCCGGGTTTGGCGCAGAAGTCACTCTCGACAATGTTCATGTCTCCGTCGCGGGTCTTCCGCCCGAGGTGATCGCGTGCGCGGAAACGCAGGAACGCTTCTGCTGGATGTGTCACCCGAGCCTCACGAATTTCATCCTCAAGCACTACAACGAACACTGGGATCTCCCTTCCGTCGCCGAGAATGCGCGCGCGAGTGTGATCGGGAAGGTGACGGCAGATCCACTCTTCCGTTTGCGACATAAAGGAGCAATTGTCTGCGAAGCGAAGTCACTCGATATCACGAGTGGACTTTCTTACGAGCGGCCGACCACGAAGCGAGTCTCACGGTCCGCTGAGCCCGAGATCGTCTGCGCCAATGGCCGCGTGACCGTCACCGTCAGAGAAAAACCATTTACGTCGACCATCCAATCTATCTTCGAAGCGATGCTTGGTCACCCGAATGTCGGAGGATGGGAACCGATCATTCGTCACTACGACAAAGATGTCATCGGCAACACACGGATCGAAGCGGGCGAAGCAGATGCATCAGTCCTCACTCCGCTCCAGGATCTCGCATCCTACGTCCACACTGGCACGCACCCGGGGTGGGACACGCTTCCGAAAGATGATCGTCACTGCGGGGTTGCTCTCGCCGCTGACGGCAAAGGTCGCTACGGACGCATCGATCCGTATCTCCAGGGACTGAACGCAGCCGTGGAATCTATGCGTAACGTCGTCGCGGTTGGCGCTACGCCACGAGCCTTGAGTGACTGTCTCAACTACGGAAATCCGGAAATCCCCGAACAATTGAGTGATCTTGCGGAAGGCGTACGCGGTATCGCCGACGCTTCACGCTCCATCACCTTCGACGGAGAGCCGGTGCCTGTGATCTCGGGCAACGTGAGTCTTTACAACGGACGCCCCGACGGATCGGCGATCGATCCTACCGCGACCGTCTGCTGCATCGGCGTACTCTCCGATGCGCGCAAAGCGGTTCCTATGCAGCTCCAGTCTGCTGATTCTCTGCTTGTCGTCATCGGCGAACGAAAAGATGAATGTGGCGCATCGCTCTACTATGAAACCTTGGAAGAGATGTCCGGAGCCCCTCGCGACGCGCTCCTCGGAAAGTCTGTCCCCTCTCCGTCACTCGATCAGGTCTCGGCGGAGTGCGCACTCGTGATCGCAGCGATCGATGCCGGACTCGTCCGCTCCTCGCACGATATCTCCGATGGTGGTCTACTCCTCGCGCTCCGCGAGATGATGAAACCGCAACGCAAGCGCGGGGGAGAGATCGGAATCACTGTCGACATCGCAACGGTTGCGGGCAACTTGCGTCCCGATGCCACGCTCTTCAGTGAGACGGGAGGTTTTGTTTTGGAAGTGAGCGAAGACAAACTTGCTGCTTTGGAAAAGCTCGGCAAGAAACACAAAGTGCCGGTCACATCGATCGGTCGAACGAGGAAAGGCGCAGAGCTCTCAGTATCCCTCAAAGGCGACATACTTGTGCGTTTCACACCAAAATCCCACACGTCAAAATAGGGTTTCAGATCGTAGTGGAGAGCAGAACTCCACTCAGTTGACACTACACTGTCACGCTGATTCAATGGATCCCTTTACCCTTCTTCATCCATGCAGAGATTTCTTTTTTCAGCGGCCACGGCAACTCTGCTTTCTTTTGCGTCTCTTCCGGCGGTCGCCGCAGATCCGACACTCACTGTTGAGCAAGCCAGTGCATCGAGTCGCTTGGGAACATGGCTTCTCGTTATGCCGAACGGCACCCTTGTCGAGAACCATAGGGGTGATCGTATCCAAATCGTCCAATCCGCTCATCCTGGTATCTACACCATCAACGTCGATCCACCGAGCAATGCCATAACTACAATCACCCTCTTAGACGAGAGCCGCCGCATCGTTGAGCAAGTGGAAGACAGACGTCTGTCGTTCACGCTCACCGGAGCCTCGATGACGATCGAACTCGGTTACCGCTTCCTCGGTTCCGTGAAAGTGCAAAGCATCCCGAGCGGACAGGAGTTCTCCATGACCGGTTCTGACGGCAGCGTCCGCGAAGGCACGACACCGGAGGACTACATTGGAATTCCCGCTGTCACCTATCGTGTGATCTACGGATCGCACCCACGCTGCGTGCCTCCGCGTGCGCAGGAGCGCTCTCTCGGTGCCACCGAATCGATCATCTTCGTCGGTCGATACTCCTGTGATAACGCATTGCCCACACCACCGACTCCTCCGGCTCCACCCGCTCCACCACGTCCCCCTGTTTCTCCAGTCAGTCAGGAATCCGAACTGCGAATGCAACTCACTGGAAGCCAAACCGAAGTGATGCCGGGTGAGACGTTCACCGTCGATCTGAATCTCCACAACATTGGTCGATCGACACTGCGCAACGTGGCCGCAACGCTCTTTTTCGACGCAGCGATGGTGAGTCCGGTCTTCCCTATTCCCAGCGGCGCGATTCAGACGCAGCCAAACTCCATCGTGTGGTTGATCCCCTTCTTGGACGCGGGTCAGAGCTTCTCGACGCCGATCACCATGAAAGCATTAGACAACTTGAGTGCTGGCACGCAGACCGTGATCTCCGCTGGCGGATCTGCAGACAATCTCTCGTCGGCTGGAACGAATGTCCGTGACACGAATGATCGCATCACCGTTGGTGGCGTGGTTCTCCCGGCAACGGGATGGAATGCCGCGGGTGCGATGGCTGCCCTCTGGGGCTTAGCCGCTCTCCTCTTTGCCCTCACGATCAGCGTTAAACGACGCGTAGTATAGAACAGTGATTAAAACGAGATGTACGGGGAAGGGTTCCGTCTGAGCAGTGCACTCCGTGCGCTGCTTTGGCGGAAGTGAGTCCTGGGGGGAAACCTACGGTTTCCTGGCCGTTCAATTGCGAAAGAGGGCAAAACCCGCCAGAATACCGCACGACCATTTCCCCTCTCTCCGTATGGTGTTTCGTCGTTTTTCCGCACTCGTGCTCGTGGCCGTCGTCCTCACACAGAGCGGTCCGCTTTTTGCAGCAACTGGTGACACCGTCACCGAGACACCCGCACCAAGCGGAGGGACGAACAAAGTCCTCATCGAGCAGGTGACGCCGCTCGAAAATACCTACACGGAGTGGACGCTTCTCAAGCCGGGTAATCTCAAGCAGTTGGGGCGTCAGGCAACAGCGACGATCGAAAATCTTCCTGATGGAAGCTATACATTCACGATCGATCCATTGGATGGAGGATCCGTCACACTCGATCTCTACGAGAATGATGTTCTCACTCGTGATGACGTCATCCGACAGGCAACCTTCCCGCTCGCGAGCGGTACCACGATGAAGATCGTCGTCGAGCACTCGTTCACGCGCATCGGTAGTGTCTCCGTGACGAGCATTCCCAAAGGTCTCGACTTCACCCTCCGCGGACCGAACGACGTTCTCCTCGAAGGCACAACGCCAGCTCAGTACATGGATATGCCCGAGGGGCTCTACACCGTTACGTTCCATCCTATCGAAGGCTGTGTGACGCCGAAACCACGCTCCGAGCGACTCGTGAAGGATAGTCGTATCACACTCCCCATCACCGTAGCCTGCGCAGCACTGGATACATTGGAACAGACGAAAGAAGAGAAGCGGCAGGTGGAATACGTGACGACGACCATCGATGGACTATCGGTAACATTCAACGATGTCCCCGTGATCTCGTGGTACGCAACCTACGTCGCAACCGCGACAAAGACTGGCATCATGAGCGGATACCGTGACGAGAATGGTTATCTCTCGGGCCGCTACGGTCCGGAAGACGCCGTCACCATAGGACAACTCTCGAAGATCGCACACGAGCTCGGGAACGTCGACGAGACCAAAGTGGTTGGCCAACCGACGAACGTGCGCGCAGTCGGACAGTGGTACGAGAAGTACTTCACATCCGCCGAACAGCGCGGG
>JAGVCI010000059.1 GCA_020059985.1 Candidatus Peribacterales bacterium
GAAGTCCGAGTGCAATCGCGAGGTCGTACCGCGGTCCCACTTTTTTTATGTCCGCTGGTGCGAGATTTACCGTTGTCGTTCTGCCGCTCGCGAAACGATAGCCACTAGAACGCAGTGCCATCCGGACGCGCTGTTTACTCTCCTGCACGGCGGTGTCCCCTAGTCCCACAATCATGATGCCGGCCTCGCCCATCGTAGCGCCGACTTCGACGGTGATCCGTTCCGAATGGAGCCCGATATTTGCGAAGGAGGTCAGCTTTGCGAGCATGGGAGCGGAGGAGGAAGTAGCAGGAGTGTACAGACGTTCACCTGTGAAACAATCATAAAAGGTGGACGAAAGGACACCTTTCACGTACGGTGAATGAAGTGCAGTTTTCCTCCTCTTCTCTAGCGGCGCATATCCAGACCGGGCGTGACGGAGAAGATGTCGCGATCCGTTATCTTCTCATTAGTGGATACAAAGTCTGGGAGAGAAACGTGCGGCTCGGTCACGATGAGATCGACATCGTCGCGTTTGATCCGGAGGACAGCGTGCTCGTGTTCGTCGAAGTGAAGACACGCTCGAAAGAAAGTGCGGACTTTCGTCCCGATCTCGATCTCACAATACAAAAAAAAGAAAAAATGTTTCGAGCAGCACGCACGTGGGTAACTCTTCACAATTTCTCTGGTGGATATCGACTGGATGTACTCTTCGTGATCGCAGGAAAAGTGCAGAGTCACATCAAGCAGCTTTCCTTCGAGGGGGAGGAGGATCATCACCCACTTTAAAGGGGTGCTCTTTGTCCAAGCTTCTCAAATAATCGAATATTTTCTGCCAATGAGGCCGTCTATCCGGCTCGGCGATCGGTGGTGGAGAGTGAATGTATCCAACGTGGTCGGTCGTGACATTTTGATCCTTCAATTGTGCTTCCACTTGCCAATGGCTATAGCAGGAAATGACTACAGCATGAGCAGCGTTATTTGTTTTCTTCAGAACTTCAGAAATTAATTGATGACGTACGCCATCAATGTTTGTCATCACCATTGGCGTGCGACCACTTTTCACCACCTCAATGCATGCCGTTACAATGTCGTCTCTGGCCTGGATAATTGCAGCACGGACCTCCTTTTCCGTACCGAAAGTACCTACAGATTCCCAGTTATCAGTTCGGACACGTTCGTCATCGAAGAGCCACTGCATGGCTTTCGTCGTCGCCTCAAGACGATCCTCCTCACTATCAGAGATAAAGATGTCCGGTCCCATAGCCTTCCGTTCTACCACAGCGCTACGACTTTCACATCATTTCCCGGACTTAATAGCCTCTTGGCGGGCCACCGGCGCTCATCCTCGGCGCTTGCGAGCATTTCTTCCCAGGTTTGCTTCTTATCAGCCCCCTTCAGGAAGAAAATTTGCATGTTGGCAGCCTGAATCAGATTGAGCGAAACAGAAATACGGTCACGGACCGAAAATCGATCGGTTTGCGTGTGGAAAACCAGGCGTTCGGTCATAAGGATCTCATCGGCAAGAGGCGGGAAGAGGGACGCAATGTGCCCGTCCGGCCCGAGTCCGAGTGTGACAATATCTGGCAAGTGATCAGTGAAGAGGCGCTTCAAATGCTGCGTGTACTCCGTCACACATTTTTCGATCGGGAGCGACGTGAGTGGGAACACACAGTGATCTTCGGGCACTGCGGCATTCGCGAGAATCGTTTCGCGCACGAGACGTTGGTTGCTCTCTTTATCTCCAGGGTCGGTGTAGCGTTCATCCATCAAAAAGAGTTTCACTTTCAGCCAATCGATTTTTCTCGTTGAAAGATTTTGGTAGATAGGACGCGGAGTCGATCCGCCAGAGAGTCCGATGATGCACTCGCCACGCTCCGCGATCGCCGCCGTGATTTTTTGTTCCAAAAGGTCAGCGCTTTTTTCGACGAACTCCGTATCGGACGAGGTGAGGATGAGTGTGTACGACATTGTATTTATGCGAACCAACTGATTCCGTCTCTGCCTATCCAGGCGTCCGCTTCATCGGGGCCCATGCTTCCCGCTTTGTATTCTGGGAGCGGCGTCGACTTCTGATCGAAGTACGTTTGGATCGGGTCCATCAGTCTCCACGCGAGCTGTACCTCCTCAAACGTAAGGAACCACTGCTTCTTCCCATGGATTGCTTCGAGGAGGAGCGTTCCATGTTCGGGAAGACAATCGCCGAAGCAGACTAAAGGATCAGAAAGGAGGAGCGGGCGGAACTTCGGTTCTTCTCCACCGAGTTTTGTCTGGAGATGAAACCGCATGCCGGCCTCTCCTTGGAGGATGACATCCAAGCGATTGGGCGTTGTACCCTCTCCAATTTTGCGTGGTTCCTGAAATGCGACGGAGATGCGGGTCTCTTTGAGCTTCATCCTTTTGCCTGAACGTAGATAGAACCCCACTCCATCCCAGCGCGATGTGCGCGAACGCAACTTGAGGGCCGCATATGTATTGGTTCGCGAATCAGAAGAGACATCATCTTCATCCAAGTACCCTTCGACGGTTTCTCCGTTCACTTGTCCGCGTGCGTACTGCGCTTGGAGCGCAACATCGGAGAGGTCGCTTGAGGGCGGAAGGAAAAATTGTTTGAGCGCATCGGCGCGTGCGTGCACGAACGACTCATCCGTCTCGATCAAACGCATCGTGAGGAGCGACGCAATCATTAAGAGATGCGACTGGAACATGTCGCGGAACGTTCCGGTGTGGTCGAAGTATCCTGCGCGTCCCTCGAGTCCAGACGACTCTGCCGCCGTGATCTCCACGTGGCTGATCAGTGTATTTTTGAAGAGCCGCTCCAAAATAGGATTGGCGTGGCGCAGGTAATAGACGTTGCGCACAGCTTCTTTGCCAAGGTAATGGTCGAGGAGATAGATGTTCTCTTCCCCGATGGAGTCGAGCAGTTTCTTTTTGATCGACTCAAACGATTTCAGATCACCACCGACAGGTTTCTCCACGATCGTGCGCACGGGAAGAGCGTCACTATGGATTCCACTTTCACACAGATGTTCCGAGATGGAGCTATAAACGCCCGGCGGAACGGAGTAGTACGCGAGGCGTACAGGATCTTTCCATTTCTTCTCCAGCTCTTTGATTCTCTTCTCCATCGCCTGGAACGCGGCGAGGTCATCGTACGTTCCCTGCTGGTAAAAGAAGTGTGAGACGAACTCTTCGAGGATTTTGTCGTTCACCGCTTCCATATGTTCCTTCACCGAGTCAGTCACGAGCTTTCGAAAACTCGTGTCATCAAAATCCGAACGCGAGTAGCCGACGATCGCAAAGTTTTCCGGCAGCCGCTTCTTGAGCGCCAAGATGTAGAGCGCGGGATAGAGCTTTATGCTCGCCAGGTGCCCAGAGGCACCGAAGAGGATCAAACTAAAGGGGTGGGGAGCGGAAAGCATGAGAGTGCAGAGCATAGCATAGCGTGCAGCTTTCTCTTGCTGAATAGTGGGAACAATGGAGCAATGCGATTCGATTTTTGTAGGATGAGTCCAACCATTCTCTTTCTCCCTACTACTTATGGCTCATTCATTCGATGAAAAGCGTTTTGGACTCGCACTCGGTCTTACGAAAGGTATCGGCATGCTCGCCCTCGGAGTCCTCGCGACGTATTTCGGTTGGGGCGTAGAGGTCGTGTACCTGCTCGGCACCGTCTACTCCGGTTACGAACCCACACTGCTCGGCAGTTTCATGGGTGCCGGTTGGGCAGTCGCAGATGGGTTCATCTGCGGAGCGCTGTTCGCGTGGTTCTACAACCGCGTCTAGAAATACGCTCATAAAAGCCAAAATATTAGTCTGCTTGATATGCACAGCAGAGGGGGTAGCATGAGCTTTAATAACTTTTTCGTTTCCTCTTATGACTGAGTCATTCGTCAATCCATACGAGGTAGAAATAAGTGAGCTGGATGAAAAGGTATCGCCGGAAGAGGTCGAGCATGTGCGGGTCTACGGACGACAGCTGCGCGTCGCGTTTCATCCGCCAGAGGGTTCTGTTGATGTAGAAAAATGTTGTGATGTAATGGAAGACATTCGCGAAGCCTTTGATATGAGAGTTCTGGGGAAGCGTTCACTCAAGCTTCTTACCAATCGGTACGAAGCCATGATGATGAAACTTGCGACTGGGCCTACAGAAGAAGTTCCGGCTCCTACAGGTGAAACTTCAGACAAGGATGCTGCACCGAAATCCGACCAAGTGCTTGCAGAGGGGCAACCATTTTAAGTAGTGTGTAGCCACATCACCGTTCTATCCAGAGCAGCGCAGAGGGAACCGGCCCGATGAAGCGCTCCCCAACCATCCATAATGGAAACGGTGGGACCTCCGGCCCCAATGGGGACAGATAGCTCACAGCGCTTCTCCAAACGGGAAGCGATTTTTTTACCCTATTCTATATGAGTTACTACTTCACGTCGGAATCAGTTACCGAAGGACATCCGGATAAACTCTGCGATCAAATCTCGGATGCGATCCTCGATGACGCACTGCGCCAAGATCCGCAGGCGCACATCGCGTGCGAGTGTCTCGCAACCACCGGTCTCGTGATCGTTGCGGGAGAAATGCGCACGTTCGGATACATCGATATTGCGGGTATCGCGCGCAAGACGATCCAACGCATCGGCTACACCGATGGAACGTACGGGTTCGACCACAAGGCGTGTGCAGTGCTCGTGAGCGTGGGCGAACAGAGCCCCGATATCGCGCAGGGAGTGGATGCGTCGAAGACGAAGGAGCAAGGCGCGGGAGACCAAGGACTCATGTTTGGATTTGCCTGCGACGAAACGCCAGAGCTGATGCCACTGCCTATCTCCCTTGCGCACTCGCTCACCAAAAAACTCGCCGACGTCCGTAAGAAAAATGGTTTGAAGTACCTGCGTCCGGACGGAAAAAGCCAAGTCACCGTGCAGTACAGTGACGACGGAAAGCCGGAGCGCGTGGATACTGTGATTGTTTCCACACAGCACCACGAGTCTGTGGATACTCCGCAGATACGCGAGGACATCATCAAGCATGTTATCGAACCAATCTGCGGAAAGTACCTGGATGACAAAACAAAGTTCCACGTAAACCCGACTGGCCGCTTCGTTATCGGTGGTCCTCCGGGGGATTGCGGTCTCACGGGCCGAAAGATCATCGTAGATACGTACGGCGGGTACAGCCGTCACGGCGGTGGAGCGTTCTCGGGGAAAGATCCGAGCAAAGTGGACCGCTCTGCTGCGTACGCCGCGCGTTGGATCGCGAAGCACATCGTGAAGGCGGGTCTCGCGAGCAAAGCCGAGGTGCAGATCGCGTATGCGATCGGAATCGCGCAGCCGGTTTCCATTCACGTCGATACGTTTGGCACAGGGAAGAAGTCCGACCGTGCATTAGAAATTGCGGTCGCCAAAACATTCGATCTTCGCCCAGCGGCAATCATCGATGATCTCGATCTCCTCAAGCCACAGTATGAGCAGCTCGCAGCCTATGGACACATGGGACGAGAAGATTTGGGAGTGAAGTGGGAGCAGACGGATCGCATTGAGAAACTGCTTTCAGCACTCTAATCGATAGCATCATAATCAGAATTTTTGTCGTCGTTGATTGATGAATTTTTTGTAAGAGCCTTCAATGAGATCCGTCTATAATTGTCGCACATGAGTTATAAACGTGTCATGCAAGGGCAGTGGGGACCGCAAATACGCGCGCAAACAGATCAGTTACAACAACAAGAAAAAGCAAAAACGGCAGAAGCCGTTACAGAAAATATTTCGAGTACAGCGACGACTGTGCAGTCTGATCTTCAGACTCTTACTCATACTCCTCAGCAGGGAGAACAGGTTCAAGCGCTTTAGGACTTTTCGGCTTCAGGAAGGGTTCTTGTCTGGTTTCCTTGACGATAGGAGTACCATTTCTCCATGGACGGTAATCGAGAAAAATTTTTGGGCAGAGGCGACGAAAAGGAGGGTACAGGTTCCAACTCCCCGCTGAGGAGGATCATTGAGCAGAACGAAGGAGAAGGAGAGGAAGAAGGTTTTACCGTCGCTCCTGATGGGACCATTAATGCTGAGATAGATGAAGTCGATGATCTCGTTGCCGTGAGAGCACAGCAGGAATTTCAGACAATGATCCGTGAGCGAATGGCTGCGGAAGAGCGACAACCAGACATTCCGAATATCTACGACGGTCATTTCGGGAAAATTATCGGTGGCCCGCAGAATATCCGACGAAAATAATTCAGTTGATGGTCGAAATCTCCGTCTCTGGATAGTAGTACTTGAGAATCTCTTCCGCTTTTTTCCCGGTGTTCGCTTGGCCCTCTGCTCCGCAGCCGCTCATGCCAACACCGTGGCCGTTCATCGGCATGCCCTCACACCAAGGATCTAATTTGCTGTAGAAAATTTCTGCGAAGGGGAAACCACGCCAGCCTGCTTCCTCTGGTGAGCGCGTTTTTCCATTGTCACTGGAGAAATACGGCGTCTTCACGATCGAACCACCTTTCGTGATCACTTGGTGCGCGGTGCTCTCGACGGCTTCGGTCCAACGGGGATTGCTTTGTTCAAAGAAGACGCCTCCGTAAGCCTGAAAACGTGCAGGACTATCGTCGCCGTCGTAGGGCTTACTCGGGAACTTTCGATTGAGCGGATCCATGTAGTACGCGGCGTAGCTTCGTGCGGCGATGGCGAACGCACGCTGCTTCTCGTAGGGCTCACTATCTGGTTCTTCGGCGAGTCCCTTCAAATAATATTCGAGTGGCAGCTCATTGATCAAGACGAGCAGACCATCAACTACACGACACTCGAGCACGCCGCGAAATCTGTTCGCGCTCTTTTGCCAACTTGCGATTGCGGAGACGCCAGTACCCGGATCGAGTCGCACGGCCGAAGACTTCACCGAAATTTCTCCAGCACGCGCGACGCAGAGATCATTTTCCTTCGTGAGTGTCACTGTCGCGCCTGCGATCTGACGATCACCGAGTGCGAATGGTTGATCGATCGTCACATTCATCGTTTCTGCCTCATGTCCCAGTCGAATGCGGATCATGCGGCCGTTCTGCGTGCTTGTCATCGGCGTTGCGGTGTAGCGCGTACGTGTGCGGAAATCGACGGAGGACTCTGGAGGAGTAACTGCGGGCGTCGTACGGACCCTGCGTCCTTCGGATTGCAGCGTGTAGGTGATGTCACCGACCTTCAGAGTGTAGTGTCGCGCCTGGGCGGGGAACTGAATGGTGAGCTGAATGGGAGTCGCGCTTCCTGCAGTGAGCGATGCCGGCGAGAGGAGCTCCTCACGTACGCGCACTTGTTGGCCCGAGAGGTCCTGCCACACGCCGATACGCGGGTGAGAGCGTTCCACCGTCGCGATGCGCGCACGGCGCGACACAGAGGCCTCTCCAGCCGTGAAGGAAAGCTGAATGATCGTCTGGCTGCCCGGCGCACCGATGAGCGTAGTCGAGCCTAAGGGCGTGAGTGTGGGCTTTCGGACGAGCGAAGCCTGCGCCACGCGTGCGGCTTTTCTTTCACTCGTACGGTCCTCTCTGAACGCGAACGTCGGCAGGATGATGGGACGTCGGATATTCCCAGAGACGAGATCTGTACGGATTTGCGGCATAGACGCCGTAATGAAGTAGCCCGGACACGTGGTCGTGACGAGATCGCCATGTCGAACGATCACTGGGAATTTCTTCCCGTGGAACATCACGTCTTTTTTCAGATCGATTCTGTACTTGGCTGAGAGCAGTGCGAGCAGTTCTTTGAGCGCTGTCATCTGCTCCTGTGTCGGCTTCTCCAGTTCGAAGCTTCCCATCAGCGCGATGCCGATCGTTCCCACATTTGCGCAGTACGCATGTCCGCCGACGACGCCATCACCACCCGCACGGCCTTCGTATGCCTGACCAAATTCGTCGATCACGTAGTGATACCCGATGTCGCCCCAGCCGCGGCTGTTACTGTGATACGTGTAGAGCGCGCGCATTCTTTCGACAGCAGATCGCTCATCTCCGGTGACCTGCAGCGCCGTGTGGTGCACGGTGAGCAGTTTGATTTGCGGCGAGTATCTCTGTGCCCATCGCAGTTCCTGTCCATCTGCGGTGTGCGTCACCGTTCGCGTCGTCGCAAATTCCTCCGGGTAATCGCGTTGCGCATCTAGACAGTCCTGTACGCGCTGCGATGTCGAAGTTGTTCCATTGGAGTCCAGCTCAACGTCATTATCCGATCTTTCAGAATCGTCACCATCGATGGTGAAGGACTCATCTGCGCCCCATTCCGCGCGCGTGAGCACCAATTTCGGCGCCATGCGGCGCACCGCAGCTACGCTGTAATGTGCGGGCTCCTTCGACACGCGGATAGGATGCACATCGTACCCAGTGGTCGTACCGCGGACGCGAATGGCGGAGACAGACTCGGGGAACATCACGAGGTTGGACTCGCGCAAAAGCGGATCAGACTCATTTTCGATCTCTAACGTCTTCCACTCTGTCCATCGGCCATCTATCCACGTGCTGAGAGAGAGATCGATGGTATCGCCTGGAACACCAATACTCACTGCGTCGATCGGTTCTGTGTACGTGAATACCTTTCCCTGCTCGGACACGGCAAAAAGCGTGAGTGTCGAGACGAGGAGTACGGGCAACGCAAACACCAAAACGCGATTCATGGCGCAGAGTATATCAGCGTCACGCCCACTCTCGGGTTGATGAATTTTCTCGATGTGGGGAAAGACGCTTACCGTAAAATTTGTTCGTATTCTCCGACCATTCGCTCGATGGAGAAGAGTTTTTCTGCGGAAATCTTTCCCTGCGCACCAATATTTTTTCGTAGATCCTTCTCACACAGGCGCGTGAGCGCATTTTTCATTTCTTCGACCGATTCTGCCTTCAC
>JAGVCI010000066.1 GCA_020059985.1 Candidatus Peribacterales bacterium
CATGACCGTGGTGGCGCGATTCAAGTGCTGGATACCGGCGTGCACCGTCTCGATATCTGGGTGGGAAGTGGAGAAGAGGGACTCGCACGTGCACTCACATTCGGTGTGCAGCGGATTAAAGGAACGGTGTACCCGGCGGGATACGCCTCTGCACCTGCGACCAATGTGTCGTTCGATCGGATGCAGGCTGCACTCGATCGTCTGGAAGTCTTCATGATTGACGGTGGAAATCTTCTCGCGCTCAAAACGGAACGCGAAGATCGTTCTATCTCCGCACGTCTTCTCCAGGAACATCTCCGCGATGCGGGATACTTCTCTGGTGCACCGAGCGGGTATTACGGTCCAGAGACCGAGGATGCACTGAAGCGTTTCCTCGCAGATTTTGCACTCTCCGAGCCGAGCGATCATCTCACGGAACGCACAGCGGCATACCTCGTTGCGGCTGTTCGTCGCACACAGGCACGCGATCCTCTCCGGTCATTTATCGACCAGGGCGCATCCGCTGAAGCCGTGAGTGAGTCGCAGCGACTGCTCCGCTTCCTCGGTTACTACGACGGCAGAACAGATGGAACATACAGTGACGAACTCGCCGCATCCATTCTGCGCTTCCAACAGGACCATCAACTCGTCGGTACTGCAGAAGATCCGGGTGCAGGACGTATCGGACCTATCACGACGAAGACCATCTTTCATGCGTGGAATCGAGAGCTCGTCGCGCGTACCGCAGAAAAGCTTCTCGCCATGCGACGCGTGGAGACATTCCTCGCTGATCGTGGCGTACTGCCGGATCGTTTCCTCACCGAGGGACACAACGGCGCACGCGTGACACTCCTCCAGGAGCTTCTCTCTGACAGAGGATTTTTCCCTGCTGAGGAGATCAACGGAAACTTCGGACAGCTCACGAAGTCGGCGGTGCTTGCGTATCAGCTGGACCGTGGAATCGTCACGAGTGCGAGTGATGAGGGAGCTGGCACCATCGGTCCGTCTACGCTTCGACAACTGCGTCAGGAAGAGCATCTCGAGCGCTACCGCATGGTTCGTGCGGAGGGCTGGAGAGTTCTGTAAAAAGCAAAGCGTATTTTGGCTTATATAAGGGATAATTTCGCATGCCTCGATGCTTCCACACGCGTGGGATTCGTCAATTGAAGATTTTTCTTCTCCTCTGCACACTCGAGTCGTGCAAAGGCTCTTCGGTGCATTGGTTTTGCTGAGTTTTCCGTTCGCCGCGTTCGCGCAGGACGCACCTCTGTCACGTCGTGACGGATTTCTATTGATGTGGAACACGGTCTCGCGTGTTGCGTACGACGTGATCGAAAAAGATTTTTTGGATGTCGGAGAATCGGATATCGGGTACAAAGAAATTCTCTATGCAAAAGATCGTGGGATCTTGGACGACACAGAATCTTTTTCTCCTGATGAGCCGCTCACGCTTCGACAAGCGTTGATGTGGCTCTATCGTACGAGAAATGTCGACGAACTTCCCGATATGCAAGATGAACATCTCTCCGCGATGATCGCAAAATATCCGGTGGTGTCGCAGGAAGAAGATCTCACTGTTGCAATTAGTCGATCGCGTGTAGAGGCTTTAATCGTCGATTTGGACAAAATGCTCGATGAGGAAGTGCATGAGGTGAGTCTCTACAGTGAAAAATTTCACGGAGACGGTACGGCATTCGGTGAGTCATTCGATATGCATGCACTTACTGCAGCGCACCGATCGTATCCCCACAATACGCTCGTGAAGGTGACGAACGTCGAGAACAATCAGAGTGTCACGGTGCGCATCAATGATCGCGGGCCCTTTGTCGAGGGTCGTGATATGGACTTAAGTCTCGCAGCGTTCACGACGATCGCGGAGCGCAGCAAGGGTGTCATCAACGCGCGGTTCGAACGACTGGGCGATGTCAGTCTCGTTCGGGAAAATTCCGAATCGGTGATCGAAGAAACGGACGAGACGCCAGAAAATATCGGAGAGTGTCCAGGGACCGAGTCACGCTACCAGAAACGTCTCACGCGTGACGTGCGTTTCCATCGTGGAGTGCCGCATGCGTTTGGAATCGGCGGCACACTCACACTCGGGGCGAATCGCTTCTTCGTACTGCGCCGCATCACGTATCCCGATGGAAAATCGGTCCACATGCAAGACTGGGTGAGTCCGGATGAGCATTACTCGTTCAAGCCGGGAATTCTGGGGTCGTATCGCTTCCTGATTGGCACGACCGAGGGTCGTACACGAGAGTTGACAATGCAAGTTCAGGAGTGTCTAGAGTAACTTCTACGTCCTGACGAATGGGCACTTTTGTGCTAGAATTAAAGGATTTTGGTGTCATGACATCAAAAGAAAAAATTCCTCTCTATGGTCAACTTTCTTCGCTTCTTCTTCTGGCCAATTGTGTGGGCGACTGTCGCGATCTTTTCGACGGTCGTGCATAGCGGAATTTGGGGAATACTGTGGCGTTGGTATAGCGCTGAGCCGGTGAACAACACTGTTTTCTTAGTCTCACTCTACTTTGTTTGGCAGATGATCAAGTACGTCGTGCGTTTTGCGTATGCGTACTCGCAGAGCACGAAACTTACCGCGCTTAAAATTATTCTCCCACGCAACGACAGCAAGGTGGACCAAGAGAAGCGCACTGAAAAAGATTTCAAAGAAAAGATTGCGGTCATGGAACAGCTTTACCGCACACTTTGGGAAGTAAAAAATCTGAACTTCTGGCAGGTGGTGCACTTCTGGATCTTTCGGTACATCGTGATGAGCTTCGAAATGTACGTCGAGAAAAATCATCTGACATTCTTTGTCGTCACGCAGAAACAATTGCAATCCATTATCGAAAAACAAATCACGGCGTTCTATCCTGATGCAGAGATTATTCCTCAGAGTGCGCCGAATGCATGGCAGAAGGGACACAAGCTTGTTGGATACAACATGGTGCAGGACAAGAAGTACCCGTATCCGATCCGTTGCTACGAACAGATGCAGGATGATCCACTCAACTCGGTTGCGAACGTGCTCAGCAAACTTGAAGACGGAGAAATCGCTTCGCTTCAAGTGGTGCTCACGCCGTCCTTCTCTGGCAAATGGGGAAAGAAAGCACGCAAGCTCGCCAGTAGTGGGTTTAAGGGGAAGTCCGTGGGATCGATGGGAAGGATCCCGCTCATCGGACCAATCCTCGATGTGCTTGGAAGTTTGGTCACTGGAAAAACAGACAACGCGACGATGGCGCCTGGTGCCAGTCGTGGCGATGCCTTCGTGCGTATGATTCAGCCGGAGGAAGACCTCTTCAAGCGCATGGGTGAGAAGGGAGGGATGAGCTTCTACCACGCGTCCATTCGTATCATGGCGTCGACACCGACCTATGAACGTTCAATGGAGATCACAGACAACATGCAGGTTGCGTTTAACGCTTACAAAGATCTCTACGGAAATTATCTGCAGAACGAGCGCATGTTTCTCCAGTTCTTGCCGCTCCAGTGGAATGCACCACTTATTCATTTCCTGTTCAAGCATCGCTTGAACGGATATCTGATGAAAGAATGTCTGCTCGTGGAAAAAGAACTCGCGGGTCTCTATCATTTCCCAGACAGTCGCTACAACAAAATGCCGATTATCGAATGGGCGACATTTAAGAGTCTCCCCCCTCCGCCCGATTTGCAGAAGGAAGGAATACTCCTCGGATACAACACGTACCGCGGTCATCGTACCGACGTGCACTTCCGAGACAGCGACCGCACGCGTCACCACTACATCATCGGTAAATCCGGCTCGGGAAAATCCACGCTCCTCAACTACATGGCGCGTCAGGACATCTTGAACGGCGACGGCGTTTGCGTTGTGGATCCGCACGGAGACCTCATCGAGGATATTCTCGCGCACATACCGAAGTCGCGTGCCAAGGATGTTGTCCTCTTCGACCCCGCCGACGGCGAGCGCCCGATGGGACTCAATCTTCTCGAGGCGCATACACCGGAAGAGAAAGAACGAGCCGCGATCGACGCTATGCAGATTTTCTTGAAGCTCTTCGGCAACGAGATCTTCGGACCGCGCATCCAGCATTACTTCCGCAATGGCTGTCTGACGCTCATGGACGACGAGGAAGAGGGTGCAACGTTGATCGATGTGCCGCGACTCTTCGTGGATGAGGAATTCCAGAAATATAAAGTCGCCAAGTGCAAGAACCCAGTAGTGCGACACTTCTGGGAACACGAAATGGCGAAGACGGGTGCTCGCGAAAAAGAAGAGATGATCCCGTACTTCTCCGCGAAATTTGGTCCGTTCGTGACCAACGTCACAATGCGTAACATCATCGGACAGCCAAAAAGCGCTTTCGATATCAGAAAGATCATGGACGAGAAGAAGATCCTGCTCATTAACTTGAGCAAAGGAAAGATCGGAGACGTGAACGCGAACTTGCTTGGACTCATCCTCGTGAACAAGATCAACATGGCCGCACTCTCGCGCGCAGATATCCCCAAAGAGCAACGTCAGCGCTTCTATCTCTACGTCGACGAGTTCCAGAACTTCGTGACCGATGCGTTCGTCACGATCCTCTCCGAGGCTCGTAAGTACGAGCTCGCGCTCATCATGGCGCACCAATACATTGGACAGCTCGTCGGGAAAACCGAAGCGTACGGACAGGCTTCAACCCAAATGCGCGACTCCATTTTCGGTAACGTGGGTACCATCATGAGCTTCAAGATCGGTGCCGAAGACGCCGAGTACATGGCGAAGGAATACGCACCGGTACTCTCGGAACAAGACGTCATCGGTATCCCAAACTTCAGCTGCTACTGCAAACTCAACATCAATAACGTGGGTTCAAGACCGTTCAACATGACGACGATCTACGA
>JAGVCI010000102.1 GCA_020059985.1 Candidatus Peribacterales bacterium
GCGATCATTCATGAGAAGAAGAACAAGATCGAGTGTCTCTCTCCTTCCGCGAGTGACCATTCTTCGGTGCTCCGACTGCCGTCTCATTTCACATATATCGTTAAGCCCAAAGAGTTTCATAATTTTCCCCTTCCACTGCGCCGATACGGAGACCGGGAGTGGTTCAATATCTTTTCTTGCTGTTCGTTCAAGCAGGTGTATTTCATCTGGATGCGCAAGGAGGTGATCGAGGAGCTCCTCCCTCTGTTGTCTCGAACCAGTAAGGTGCCGGTCGATGTCATCGAAGCTAAAAAGAGCCTGCCCTTCCTGGGGCGCTTCCAGCGTCTCTTGGTGCTGTTCCTTGCCAACCTCACGGAAATTCATACTCGTCATACTTAGGCGCCAATCTACGCTTAATCCTGAGGGAAGCAATGTACACCTCGATCAAATTATGTGTTCATATTTTTGCCTGTATAGAAGCCAATTTATCGGCTTGGCTCTTCTCCTGAAGAGCCTGAACAATGGGCCCGAGTTTGCCCTCCATGACAGCTGGGATGTTCGAGAAATTCTCCTCCAGACGATGGTCGGTGATGCGGTCCTGAGGGAAATTATACGTCCGAATTTTCTCACTTCTATCGCCCGACCCGATCTGTCCTGAGCGAAGGTCCCCGCGCTCTTTCGCAAGCCGTTCCTGCTCGGCGCTGTAGAGACGGCTGCGGAGGAGATTCATCGCCACTTCGCGGTTGCGGAGCTGACTCCGCTCGGTCTGGCACTCGACAACGGTATTGGTCGGCAGGTGCGTGATACGAATGGCGCTCTCAGTCTTGTTCACGTGTTGCCCGCCCGCTCCACTCGCACGGAACGTATCGATGCGCAGATCTTCGAGGCGAATTTTAATGTCCACTTCCTCGGCCTCGGGGAGAATCGCGACGGTCGCGGTTGAAGTGTGCACGCGCCCCTTATTCTCTGTCGCCGGGATACGCTGCACGCGGTGCACGCCAGACTCAAATTTTAAATCTCCGTACGCACCGAGACCCTGCATTCTGCAAACTACTTCTTTGATTCCGCCTGCATCTGCATCTGCTTTGCTAAGAAGCTCAGTCTTCCAGTGATGCTCCTCTCCGTAACGCAGATACATACGAAAGAGTTCCGCGGCAAAGAGTGCAGCCTCGTCTCCTCCGGCCCCAGCACGTACTTCGATGATCACGTTGCGATCATCGTCAGGGTCTTTCGGGACTAAGAATGCGCGCATCTGATCGAGAAGGACTGGAAGTTTCTTCTTCGCTTCCCTCGCCTCTTCTTCCGCGAGCGCGAGGAGCTCTGGATCACTGCGCACATCATCCACAGCCTTCACTGCCGCCTCTGCGTTGTCGTACTCGGAAAGCAAGCTAATGAGCGGGCGTAACTCAGCAAGGCGTTTCCCTCGTTTGGCAACCTCTCGATGGTCAGACAACACCGCAGGGTCCTGCAGAGAGGTCTCCAGGTCCGCAAATTCCTTCGCCAGCGAGCGCAAGGCATCAATCATCGAGTGCAAGAATATACTATTCGCTGCAATTCATCTCACGAATCGCAGAAGGAAATAAAAATGCGCGAAGGCAGGCTCCGCCTGCCTGGAGCGCCACCGCTTTCAAGGGAAGGGAGAGTTCGCGAGAGGGACAAAGCCTGCCCTGAGCCTGACGAAGGGTAGGTGGCCCTTTCGCGTTTCCTAACGATACTGCTGATCCGTGATATCGAATTGGTAGCAGTGTCGCCCGGCTGCGTGGTCCCAGAAGATGTTGTACGACTGCGTACGCGCATGAACGAACGTCGCACACAGTTCGAAATGCGTCGAATCGGTGACGGTGTATTCGTACGGTAATTTCGTTTCGGGATCGACAATCGACGGACGCTGGTAGAGCGCCTGCGCCGCAACGTCTTCGAGTGTGCGCGGAATTGGATTCACCGGTGACGTCTGTTCGTATGGTCGACCGTCGTAGACGATATTGTAGATCTCACTCTGGATTGCCTGGAGATCTGTGACACGCTGCTCGTCGATCTTGCGATCGCGCTCGCTACTCGGAGAACCGATGAGGTAACCACCCCACACGAGAGCCAACACCACGAGTGCACCAGCGAGAGTCACGAACATCTTATGCAGACCCTTCTGTTGCTGCTTGCGCGGATCCCACTTGAGAGAGAGGAAGTAATAGACAAACGTCATGCCCGCGAGCACGAGAATCGTGAAGACTTTGAGGAGGAAGCGAACGGAGAGCTCACCCTCAAGTAAGTAGTACACAAGGGTGATGACATCGCCAGCGAGCGCTGCGGCCGTCACAAAGAGCGTGAGGTACGTGAGCCATCGACGAATACCGCTCATCGCGCGCTCGGGGTGCTCACTTAATTCACGCAGGATGAGACGAGAGATCCAGAGAAAGAGCGGGAACGCCACAATGATCGCCGCCATGGACCAACGAATTGGAGAGAGGCTCTCCTCGTAGTAGATATTTTCGAACGCAATGTCGGGAAAGAGACGATTGATGTACTGAAAGAAGAGCACCGTGAGACTGATCACCGTCGTGTAGAGCGCTGCAAATGTGAGTAAATGGAAGAATGCCTCGCGTGCACCACCCGTATCCGGCGGAACAGGAACATCCATCTCGAGGCCCTCCTCGCTCATCGCATGGACGATGTCCTTCTCACGCCAACCGGCGGAGAGGAGAAACATGCGAATTGTCGCATGATCCATTCCTTTTTTACGTGCGTGCGCGATGAATTGTTGGAGATCGGTAGGCATGTGAGCATCATGGCAGCAGAGAGACATATTGTCGAGACTTGAAGGGAGAGGATTTCGAGGGAATCAAGGATTTCGACGATCCTCGTATTCTTCGAAATCATCGAAATCCTCTTCGGTTTTTTTTAGTTCATCTCCTACAATTCTTCTCAATGAAGATCCTCGTCGCGCTCTCCGGCGGTATCGATTCCAGTGTCGTTGCGCATCTCCTGAAAACCCAGGGGCACGATCTCGTTGGTGTGCGCTTCACGCTCTGGAGTGACCCGCTCGCGCCAGCGCTCACGGAAGTCCTCCAGACGAAGTGCTGCAACGCGCAGACGATTGCGAGAGCGAGTCGTGTCGCGAAAGATTTGGAGATCCCGCTCCACATCGTCAATCTCGAAGAGGACTTCAAACGCGAAGTCGTGGACCCGTTCCTCGAGGGGTATCGCCAAGGCGAGACACCGAACCCGTGCATCCGATGCAACCGCACGATCAAGTTCGGGAAACTCCTCGAGCTCGCCAAAGAATTTGACTGCGAGAAACTCGCAACGGGTCACTACGCGCGCGTCGCCACGGAAAGATTGAGCGACGAGACGAAGCGTCATCTGCTTTTGGAAGCGGTCGATCAGACGAAGGATCAGAGTTATTACCTCTATGGACTCACGCAGGAGCAGCTATCAAAAGTTCTGTTCCCGCTCGGGTCCATGCCCAAGAGTGATGTCTTCGCACTCGCCAAGCATTTCGCGGTCCCCTACGAAGAAGAGAGCTACCGCGAAAGTCAGGACCTCTGTTTCTTCCCAGAGAAGGAACCGAAGAAATTTCTGCAGCGCTATTTGAGCGATGCGCTCGTGCCGGGAGAGATCGTGCGGCGCGATGGCACCGTCGTCGGCAGACACGAGGGCCTTCCGCTGTACACGATTGGTCAGCGCAGGATCGGCGTCGGAGGACTGAAGATCCCGCTCGAGGTCGTGGAGAAAAACGTCGCCAAAAATCAGCTGATCGTCTCCGAGCAAGGAAGCGAAGCGGTGAGCTCGATCGCCC
>JAGVCI010000086.1 GCA_020059985.1 Candidatus Peribacterales bacterium
CACCACAACACTCCAGAATGCCTACGACAACGACTCCGATGGTTCGCAGGCAGTCATCAGTCTCACCGCAGCCGATGACGGTATCGTCATCGTGAACCCAAGCTCTGGAGGTGTCGATGGAACAAGCGGTCAATTCGTGTTCATGGTCCACAACCTCGCGGATTCCATGACAGCCTTCGCTGTCGACCAGAACGGTTCTGGTACCGGTATGACCCTGTACTCCACCAGCACTGCTCATGCTGGTCTCTCCATCGCAATGGGCACGATCACACGCTCGAACAACCGTGCAGCCAACCCACACATTCTCCTCGGCTACGATGCCAACCTCTACCGTGCTGCCGCCAACCGTCTCTACACCGACGATTCTCTCTGGGCCAAGGTCACGCTCTCCGGCGCCACGGTGCACGCCACGACGCTCCTCCATTCTTCCGGAGCACTCCGCTTAGACGGTGGCTTCTGGCAGGATGGCTTGAGTGACTGTGACTCCTCGACGAGTGCAGTGCAGTGGAACATCACCGATGGAAAGTTCACCTGCAAGACTGACTTCACGGGCGGTGGTGGAGATCTTCAAGACGCATACGATGCGGATAGCGATGGCAGCGATGCCAACATCATTCTCAGCTCTACTGATGATGCGATTACTATTGTGAATCCTGCGTCGAGTGGAGTCGACTTTACCACTCAGTACACGTTCATGGTGCGTAACCTTGCGAACTCCATCACGGCGTTTGCGGTCGACAACGACGGAACAGGAACAGGTATGACGCTGTATTCCACATCAACCGCGCACCCCGGTCTCGTAATCGACATGAGCGGCGGCATCACACGCAACAGCTTCAATCGTGTCACAAACCCGCACATCATGCTTGGGTACGACTCGTACCTCTACCGCGGTGAAAAAAACACCATTCAGACTGATGGTCTCGTGCGTCTCTACGGAACGGGTTCGCATCTCCTCACTTCTACCAATGCGACGGCGAGCGGCGTGATTAGGTCGTATGCCAATATTGGAAGTGCGGGAGGATGGGATACTTCTATTGCTATCGGCTCCGACGGTCTTCCGATAGTCAGTTACTACAATACCGGCTTGTACGTGACTAAATGCGCCAACATGAACTGCACAGGGCGCAATGTGACGACAAACATTGATTCAGGAGTATCGGGTAGTGATGATGATGGTACCTCTATTGCTATTGGCGCGGACGGTTTGCCTATTGTGAGCTACTACGACTCTGCAAACTCTGCGCTGAAAGTGACAAAATGTGGAAATCTGGATTGTACTTCGGGTAACACCACAACCACAGTGAATAACACTGGCACTTTGGGGAAATACTCTTCCATTGCAATAGCACCGGATGGCAATCCCGTCATCAGTTACAATGATGAGTCAAACGGACACACGTTCACTAAATGCGGCAATGCGGCATGTTCGGCTAATAACCGTTCGCGTGTTGTGGATGCGGTGGGAGGACCGTTCGGTTCTATCGCTATTGGCAATGATGGATATCCGGTTCTCAGCTATCAGAGAGGCGGCGATCTGTATGTTTCCAAATGCAGCAATGCAGAGTGCTCGTCAGCCACCACCACAGCCGTTGATACCACCGGCAGTTCGAATGGTTTTTTCACCTCCATCGCCATTGCCCCCGATGGGTTCCCGGTGATCAGTTACACATACTTCGACGACTTTGAGTTGAAAATGGTAAAGTGCGGAAATGCTTCTTGTTCGGCCGGAAATACGGCCGTCGTAGTGGATACGACAGAGACCATCTATGGTCCTACGTCGATTGCGATTGCTCCTGATGGGTTCCCTGTTATCAGTTACAACGAGTTCAGCACTGGAATAGTCAAATTTGCAAAGTGCAACGATGCCACATGTTCGAATCGTACGCTAACTTCTATCGCTTCTGGCTTTAGAGTCAACAGTTCAGTTGCTATCGCACCTGACGGTCTGCCAGTCATCAGTTACCAACGCACCGATGAAGGAAGTCCTATTGGCATCACTGTGGTCCGTTGCGCTAACCCTGCTTGTGATGGTGTTGCTTCATCCTATGTTCACTATACCGGCGGTCAGCGTATCGGTGCTCCGAAGGGCAACGATCGTTCGTTCGCGCCGGTGATCGAGGGGCTCAACGTCGTCTCCATCAATAATCCGTTCGCTTTCCGCGCGCTTTCCTTTAAGGTCAATGGCTCGGAGCGCATGCGTATCGGAACAGGTGGAACACTCGAAGTGACGCAAGCGGGCAGTAGCACGGGCGTGCTCATCACGTCGAAAGCGCCCGGCGACCCGGGTCTTGCGATCTCCATGCCGTCCATCATGTATGGATACAAAGGAATCATGGAACCGCTCAACCCGCACATCCGCTTCGGTACCGGTACGCTCTTCGATGTCTCGCTCTTCCGTGCATCGGGCTCTACTCTTGCGACGAACTCGCAGTTCCTCATTCAGCTCCCGGATCACTTCAATCGCGATGCGATCAGGATCGACACCGAGGAATCCACCAGCACGCAGAACGTCTTCAAGATTGTCTCGGATGTCGCGGGCAACGAAGACAACGCGTTCCGTATCCGCGCAGACGGTGCCGTGTTCTCCGATGGTGCGTACTCCGGTGCTGGCGCCGACTACGCAGAATGGTTCTACAGTAAAGATATCGATCTAGGACCTGGTGAACTCGTCTGTATCGATGTCACTCGTTCAAATACGGTACAGCGTTGCCGCAATGCTGCGGACACGAACCTCATGGGTATCATCTCTACGAACCCGGCGTTCGTTGGAAACCAGATCAGTGGTGCGGACGGCATCACGCCTCCGGGGTACGTCCTCGTCGGACTCATCGGACAGGTGCCAGCCCGCGTTCTCGTGACCGATGGCGAAGTGATTCGTCCGGGAGACTCTCTCACCTCTGCCGAAATTCCGGGCTACGCCCGCCGCGCTAACGCCGGTGAATCCACGGTCGGAGTGGCGCTCGAGGGCTACGACGGAACTGGATCTGGTTCAACCGTGACGTTGAACACGGGCTCGGGCACGGTCACCGCTCAAGCGAGCGTCGTGAACGTCCTCATCTCTCGCCGCAACTCCTCGATCACGGTCGAGACCGTCGAACAGAAGGTGCTCGAGAGTATCCAGACCATGGAGATCGAAGATGAGGTGAACCTCCTCGTCAGCCAGGCAGTTGAAAGTCTGGATCTCGAAGCCGAGATCCGTACGATTCTCTCAGAGATTGAAACAGAAGAGACGAACTCTGGTTCTGTCGCTGTCCCAGCAAATCCGTCTGAGTCGTTTGCAAGTCTCACCATCGAAGACACGCTCTCGATCGGCGGTAACGTCACTGCAGACAGTGGTGTTCGTGTCACAGGTGGTGTCACCACGGACATGCTCACGGTCACACAAAGGATGACGGTCAGTGGATCGGTACTGCTCCTCGACGGACTCACGGTTGGTGGCGCACTCCATGCACTCAATGTGGAAGTAGAAGGCGATCTCACCGTCGGCGGCACGCTGCATGCGTCCGTGATCGACGTCGGATCGGGTTCTACCATCACGGGTTCCGTGAACATCGAAGGAGAGCTGCTCATCAATGGTCAGCCGATCTCGACGCTCACGAGCGAAGGTGCTTCGTACGCACAGTTCGGTTCCGGTTCGACGGTCGACATCGGTTCGCTCATCGCGCAGGATGCACTCTTCGTTCATGGAGACATCACCATCGAAGGTCTCGCGAAGTTCCTCGGTAATGTGGAGATCGACGGCGAACTCCGTGTCAGTCAGAACCAGGCGGGCAAAGCGGTCATCCCGTCGGGCGGCTCTACGGTCATCGTCGCGTTCGACCCAGAGTTTGAGGCCGAGCCGATCGTGACGGCATCCGCAAACACGTTCGATGTCTGGAGGATCAGCTTCCAGTCTTCGACAGGATTCGTCCTCGAACTGAAAAATCCTGCTCTCGAAGACGTGACCTTCAGCTGGCATGCTCTTCTCACCGCAGAGCTCCGCACGGATTCCGCAGAAGTCGTCACGGGTGAAACCATCGACTTCCCGGTGGATATCTACGGGGTGCCTTTGAGCTCGAGCACGGTATGGAACGCGTGTATCCGTCAGCAGGTGATCCTCGACGATGCAGGACAACCGTTCAATTGCAGTCGTTATCATGACAAGACGCGTTGGACGCACCCGGACCTCCTCGTGGAATTCATCTGGGACAGCGAAGCAGATCCGCGTCTCATTCTCCCCGCAGGGTATGTCGCAGTGACACAAGATGCAGGTGAGCCAGAGCTGGTGGAAGAGCCGATCGAGGAATCAACTGAGGAACCAGAGATGGGAACAGGCTCGACCGTTCCGACGGAGGAACCAACACCGGAACCGGAGACCGGAACCGGATCCACGGATTCTGGTGAAGATCCTGTCATAGAAGAGCAGCCGACCGAGGAACCAGTAGTGATTGAGGAAGAGCAGCCGACCGAGGAACCAGTAGTGACTGAAGAAGTGCCGGTCGAGACACCCGAGACAGGCACAGGCACAGTTGACGAATAAGAAGCATGATGTCTCCTGGCACGGCTACGCGTCGCAGCACTCATTTTTGTGTAGCAAAATATAATCTAATATCGGCGTAGCGCTACGCCGATATAAGTGATTTTATGAGAAACGTGCGATCTGTGAAGCCGAGGCGAAGCCGTATGGCTTGCGACGGACACCGTCCATTCGTTAAGCTGAAGCGGAATTTCCTCTTCCCCCTTTCATTATGCGTAGTAAGCAGCTGCTTCTCGTCGCGATCATCGCCCTCATTATCCTTGTTGGCGCTCTCGAAGTTCGCCGCCGCGCCGTCGAGGAACAACTCAAGAACCTCACTGTTCGTCTCGAGCAGTTGCAGGGGAATACGGAGGAGAACCGCGCAGAGGCACAGCGCATTATCACCAAAGTGCAGCAACTCATGGAGATCGATGTCTCTGTCGAGCCGACGGTTGCGACCATCGTGGATGTGGATGTCCTCCGCGAACGAAACGCTTTCTACGACAAAGCGGAGAACGGTGACTTCCTTGTGGTGACGCCGACGCGCGCCATCCTCTACGACGAAGAGAATAACGTCATCATCGACGTGATCCCGGTGCAAATCACTCCGCAGGACGCACCAGCGGACGCGGAATAAGAATTGTTGCTTAAAAGTGTCATGGTTCGACCGGGCTCACCATGACACTTTTTTTATTGTACTTTTTCTGTGTCACCCTGAGTCTGTGGAAGGGTGGCGAGATTAATCGTGTCATGGTTCGACGAGCTCACATGACACACTATGGAATTGTAATAATTGCTCGCTGTGCCATTCATGCACGCTGCTAATGCGGCCTTTTTGTGTTTTTCCTCCATCCCCCTACCCCCTTCCTCCATTGGAGGAAGGGGGTAAAACACAAACATTCCCCTCCTCCTTTGGAGGAGGGGTTAGGGGTGGAGGAGAAACAAAACAAGAAGGTAAGGTCTTTCCTCGCAGAAAGCTCAGGAGTATCTTCGTACACTTTATGCCAAAGAAGCTCGATATCCTCACCGTTCTCTCACTCTGCATTATGGTTGCATCGATTGCGTATGTTGCAGGTCGCTACCAAGGAGCGGCGATCCTCCAAGATCAGCACCCACTCCAGATTATCGATGATGTGAACGTGCATGTTCCGGTGATTACCCTCGATGGCGTGACCGATGGGGTGCTCCGCGGATCGATGAATGGTGATGCGCGTCTCTTTATCCAGGATGACATGGTCGTGCCCGATGCCGAGGGCGTCTTCACCGTTCCTGCTGATGCATTCTTCGTGAACTACGTGCGCGTGAAAGTTCCCGAAGGCATGCACTTCGTCGCGAGTACGCGTGGGAGCAAATATTATTCCGTCACGTCGTCGCAGGGAGAGGGGATCGTGCCGGAGAACAGAGTGTATTTCGCGACAGAAGAGGAGGCGGTTGCAGCGGGGTACTCCTCAGGAAATTAGTTCGGCGTTCTGCAGAGGAGCGACGGCAAATACTGCTCCGGCTGACAATCTGCGCATGTGAGCCCCCAGAGCGGGAGGAGGTCTCGCTTCTCGAATTGTTCTCTCGTGAGAGATTGGTGGTACGTGAGCGGCGAGAAAAAACCGAATGTGACAATCGCGAGCACGAGTACCATCGCGCTTCCCGTGGTGACGACGGTCTCTTTCCATCGGAAGTAGCGGAGTCCTAGTGAAAGAACTGCTCCGACAATGATGATGGCGATGACGAGAGAGGGGAGATAGGTGTGGAGGTACAGACGTCGCTCGAAACTGAGGAGCACGAGCATCGTGCCGATATAGACCGCGACGAGTCCAATGGTGAAGATCACACGAGGATCGCGGATCAGTTCAGCCGCGCGCTTTTTCAGGAGTAGCGCGAGCATGATGACAGCGGCAACGACGCCGGCGAGCGCCGTCCACCACGTGAAAGGATTGGATTGCAGATAGAGGTACTGCGCACTCGTCGAACCGAATGGGTAGTCATTGCGGTAGAAGGTCGAGCGACCACCGAAGGGCATCAACCAGACTGGACTTCCTCGTTCCGTGGGATCGCAGAAATTTGCGGGCGGTACTTCGTCACCCACGCGACCCAGGAGTTGATCGGTGACCGACGCGAGAACAAAAGGAACGAAGGCGAAAACAGACGGGAGGTCATCGTCGAAGAGCGGTGGCAATGCTGCACTGCTCTCATGTCTCGGTCCCAGCACACGTGCATTCGTGAAGTGCACACCCCACACGCCGAAGAAGGTGATCAGGAGTCCGAGGAGAGCGGCGAGAAAGATAGATCGTGCGCGCTTTTTGTCCGGGAGTGCGTACCACGCAGCGATCGGGATCAGGAGAATCATCATCGCCCCCTGATACTTCGTTGTCAGGATGCACCCGAGCAGAGCGCCGAGGAGTAGCGGAAGACGGAATGCCCCTTCACGCGAAGATTTTTTCTCGAGCACGAGGAAGAAGACGAGCGCAGAGCAGACCGAGAAGAAAATCAGCGTTCCATCGAGCATTGCTGAGCGCCCCTGGAGGACGAGTGCGTTGTCGAATATGTAGAGGGAGCTCACGAGCAGAGCGAGCACACTCCTTTTCGTCAGGACGAGAAGGAGTACAAAGAGAAGAGGAGCGGTGAACCACGCGAGGAGTACCGGAATGAAGCGATACCCCGCGAACGCCACACCCTCTGCGTAGCCCTGAATCGAGGGAACGTAGAGGAAAGTAGTATCGTCTGCATCGGCATCCAGAAGCCATTCTCCGGCAGCGATAAGCATCTTTCCAAGCGGAGGATGCGGCTGTGTGTATGCAACCCCGTAGAGTTCGCGCTGGGCGTCTGCGATATAGAAGCTTTCGTCCCAGATCTGTGGAGTGTCTGCGTACCCGTGCACGAATGTTCCGTACGAAAGCAACATGATGATTCCGAGGAACACCCAGGTGAGCGGCGCGTGCAGGACATCATGATCGTTCATCATGCGGATTGTAGGGGACGAAGGGGGAGAGGACGACAGAGTTTTTTGTCGCAGGTTATTTTTTATCGCGAATGAAGTTAGAAAAATGTCAAACAATGAATGCGTGGCCTCTGTGGTACGATTCCTCTTAATGTTCTTCCAGAAAATCGCTGCAGGTTTTCTTCTGACGGTCGCGGTGGCCGTCGTCGTGCAGCGAGTGGTGTTGAATTCTGCGAACGAAGGAACACGTGTGCCGCTCCAGGCGCA
>JAGVCI010000032.1 GCA_020059985.1 Candidatus Peribacterales bacterium
AAGTCGGAGTACTCGACGACCGTGAAGCGCGCATTCGTGTCTCCGCGGACGTGGTCGGTCTCCATATCAACCGGACGGATATCACCGGCCTCTGCGGCGGCTGGAGCCGTCGGCGCTGTCGGAACGGTCGGTTGCTGCTGGGTCGGAGCAGAGGGGCCGCCCACTGTAGGAAGTCCACCCTGCATGCCCATGGCGAGGCCGTATCCGACGATGAGACCGAGGAGTCCCATGGAAACGGCAAACCAAGGGTTTTGTGAATTCATGTTGTCTGGCATGGAAAGAGAGAGAAAAAAATAGGAGAACGGGTCGTAGTCTACCCGATCACTCCCGGATCACAGTACTACCCAGAAAATATCCTGTGTTCCACGCAAGGGGACCGCTACGCGAGCGTTCCAGTGTGGGATCGTCCGAAATCTCGGGGATCTCGATCGGTTGCACGATTGCGATTTCCCCGGCGAGTCCTTGAGCGATCACGAGGATGAGACGACTGATGGTATCGCGCGCGGATTCGCGGATGCAGGAATTGCCGTCACCACTGCAGCCTGGCACTGACGGTTCTTCTTTTTCTTCCGTGCTTTCTTCTCCGTCACTCATACAGAGAATCATGCTCTGTGGTTGATCCACGGACATCGGTCCCTCGAGCGTGACGGGCGCAGTCACCGACGCGGCGAATGCGGCAGACACGTTGAGCAGTCCACCAGCACAGAGCGAGAAGTGGGCATTGAGAACCAATAGAAGAGCCAGGGATCGCTGAAAGGACATACAGACAGGGTAATCGAATGCAGCACAATTCGCTACCGTGAGGACTTCGAGGATTTCGAGGATCCTCGAATTCTTCGGAATCGTCGATTCCCTCGAGGTCCTCTTTTATTGCGCGCTCGCGACTTCCAACGGGACGGCAAACTCCTTGGCAACGCTTCTCGGAAGTTCTTTGTAGCGAGAGACGATGACGTTCTCCTCTTCACGACCGTCTTCGTGACGGATGGTCTGGACCCACGCGATCTCGTTGTATTTGATTGCGCGTCCATCGATGAGGAGATCCTCCGGAGCATTGATGGAGAAGTACGGTCCTTCGACAGCGACTTCGCGCTTATCCGGGACACCGTAGATATTCACCATCACGTCTTGCTCCTCGGTGTCGTACGCTTGGATCAAGATCGGGTTTTCGAGGTCGTTCACGAACACCAAGTCCTGGCTCCCCGGGAAGATCGTCGCGTCGATACCGACGCCGTATTGCTTGTAGTACGTGACGTAGAGACTGTGCGCTTTGCGATCGAGGACCGGGAAACCGGCGTTCACCACCGCGCGATAGACCGTTGTCGATGCCTGACAGATACCGCCCCCAGGGGCCAATTCCAGGTCGCCACCGTTTACGATAATTTTGGCCATGTGCCATCCGTTACTCTGCGAGACCGGACCATCGAGGAGCGCATTGAACGAGAACACCTCGCCCGGGAGGGCCATGCTGTTATGCACGTGCTCGTTGATCGCTTTGCGAACGTTCGCGATGCGCGCGGCAGGAGATCCTTTGTAGTTTGATTTTCCCGATGCGACGAGCGTGAGCGCATGCTTCTCTCCATCTTCTGTGACGTACGTGATTCGTCCTGGTCTCTCGGTGAGAGCGACGACGAGTGTTCCCGCATTCTCTTTGAATGCCTGCGAAATCTTTTCCGTGGTCTTGGCGATATCGAACTCGTATCCCGGCTTCGCGATCGTCGAGGTCGTCGCACGCACGACTTCTTCGGTCATGTCCGTCGCGAGAAGTTCTGCGTCGACTGGTGGAGTGACCGTTGGGAGGGGATTCACTTTCAAGTAGTCGCGCATGATGTCTTCGTCGAGGACGAACGTCGCGGTGTTCGAGGTCACCTGTGGTTGCATCCACGTCGGGTAGGCATGGAGCGAGATATCCCAGAGACTGTGCTCGGTGCCGTCTTCATTCGTGAACGTCACTGTCATCTTGTGACGGAGCAATCGATGTCTCTCGCTCACTGCTTCTGCGAGGACGGAGAGACGCGGAGTGGCAACACCATTGGCTCGCAAACGGTGGCGCATACGCTTGGCGATGCGATATTCCAACGTATTTTGGTGCGGCTCGGCGTCGAGGGACTCGTACGCGAGTAAATTTCCGACCGCGGCAGTGAAGGGAGCGCGAGAGTCACCGGTCTGTTCAGAGGTGCGGGTGTCACGCTGACAGACGGCCGCGACCGTGAGAATTCCGAGGACTACTCCTAGAATGGGTGAAAAGTGCTTTTTCATGGCAGTATTTGTATGTGTGAATTCGATTGATATTATATCATAATTTTAGTTATTATGCAAACACCTTTACACTTCCCCTGTGAGAGACCTGCTCCTCGACCGGCTACGGACCTTCATCTCCTTTGAGTCGACCGATAAGCATCCGGATCAAAAAAAGCAGTGCTTACACTGGATTGCACGCAGTTTTTTGAGTCTGGCAGAGGCTCCCATCCGTGAGGGTGAGATCGATGGATCTCCTTATCTCTTGGTCGATCACCCCGCCCCGTCGCTCCTCTGGTTTGCCCATATCGATGTTGTCCCAGGGAACCCCGAGCAGTTCACTCTGAGCATTCGTGACGACGAAGGGAAAGTCTACGGAAGGGGAGTGAAAGATATGAAGGGCGCTGCGCTCTGCTTCTTACTCGCGTATGAGGAAGCTCTCCAGAGTGGAAAGAAGCCACGGATTTCTCTTCTCCTTTCTAGCGACGAAGAAATTGGTGGACAGACGATTCCTACACTCCTCGAAGCG
>JAGVCI010000084.1 GCA_020059985.1 Candidatus Peribacterales bacterium
GTGGAGATCTGCGTATTGCTCGCAAAAAAAAGAGAACAAGGAGCATTTTTGGAGCGATGGGGAATCACTCGCTCGACTATCCACTGGTGGACGCAAAGGGTAAACGCGCACGCAGAAAAAAAGAGTGAAGAGGTCGAATCGGATATGACGGACGAGAATGTGGAAATCGAGAAGAATGCTCTAAGCCCGGAGGAAGAAGCGCGACTCCAAGAACTCTTGGGACAGTTCGCCATGCCCGAGCGCGAAGGAGATGGACGGAGGCGTGCCTCTCTCGAGATGAAACATATTGGTGTGGAACTCTTCGCACTTCTCGCAAGGCGAGGAGAGTTGAGTGCGTTCCTCGAGAAACATGGGCTGCAACAGAGCACGCCAATATCCTGGCGGCGTCAGGTGAAGAATGCAGATACCGAAAAGGTCAGCGTCCTGAGCCCAGAGGAAGAAGCGAGGCGCCAGGAGTTATTGCTTCTCTTCGTCCTTCCAGAGCAGCAGCCCGGTCGTCAACGAAGAGTGTCCATGGAAATGAGAGAAATCGGACTCGAACTCTTCGCCCTCCAAAAGAGAATCGGACAGCTGAAAACGTTCTTGAAAGAGCAAGGCCTCAGCTCATCGACGGTTTTTGATTGGACGGCCCAAGTGCGCGTCGCGAAGAAAAAGAGAGACGCAGCGGGCATACCGTCTGCTGTGTCGGAAGAAGAGGAATCGTCCGATGATGTGTCTTCAGAAATCATCACCGAGGAGACAAGATCTCCTGTGCCCGCTCGAGCCAGGGTGCTCAGCGACAAAGCGCGGAACAGTTTGCAGCGCTTCATTGGCATCCTCCAGACAAATTCTTGTCGCCAGGCCGTGCTCGAGCTTCTCGCGCATGGAGAGCCCATGCGATCTGCAGAGCTGAAATCCCATGCAGGTCTTGCGTATCTCAAAGCCGGAGGGTGTGTCGATGGTTCTCGTCCTCCGTCGCCGGGGTATCAGTTATCTCCGATCTTCCTCGAGTGCCTTCAATTTTTGAAAGCGAATCCCAATCATCCTGCGGCACAGTCCGCACCCGTCCGAGAAGTTCTCGCGACTGTTCCTGTCGTTTCAGTGGTGCCCGAGCAAGACGAAGACGCGTCTTCGGAACCAGAAGAAGAATTGGTTACGGATAAAAAGAGAGCCTCTCAGATGCGGTACGCGCGCAGAATAGGACAGCCGCGTACGGTTGCGCAGTTAGAAGCAGAGGATAGGAGACTCCAGGAACTGCGTGCGCAGCTACGGATGCCCGAGAAGGTCGAGGGAAAACGCAGACAGTTCTCCGATGAAACAGTCGCGATCATCGTGGAGATGGTAAATATTTTGATTATTCGGGGGGAGCAGGCGTCGTTTTGTCACGAGATGGGGTTGAACGTTTCGCACATTCGACAATTTCGCGAACGCATAGCCAGGAAAGGAGCGAGCTCCGAGGAATCGGTCGAGGATGTAGCGGCTTCTGCTCCCGAAGAGCAGGGAGAGAGCAGGGAAGAGGAGAGCCTCTTGACCCCAGAAGAAGAGGCACGGCTCCAGGAACTCCTGGCGCAGTTTTCTATGCCCGAAGCTAGTCCAAACGGAAAAAGAAAAGTACCCCGAGAGACCAAAGTCATCGGAATAGAGATCATGCTGCTTCTTACGAAAAAGAGAGAGCTGAGGCCATTCCTCAAACAGCACGGACTTTTCTATTCCACCCTGAAGAGATGGCAGGACGATGTGGTGAATACGGCTGTGAGTGTCGACGTACCACCTGCAGAAGGAAGCACGGAGCCGGAGGAAAAAAGTGAAGACGAAGGAAACGAGCCCGTTTTGGACGAGAGACAAAAGAAGCAATGGCGATACATGAGGCAAAAAGGACAGGAGAAGACGCCTCAAGAAATAGAAATGGAGGATCAGCGACTCCAGGAATTGTATTCGCAGCTCCAGATTCCTGAGGTAGTGGAAGGAGAACGCAGACAGTTCTCCGATGAAGCGGCCGCAATCATCGTGGAGGTTGCAGGTATTCTGAGCGTACGAGGAGAATTGGGTGCGTTCCTCAGAAAACATAATTTAAAGTACCAACACATCACGACTTTCCGCGAACGTCTTGCGAAGAAGAAAGATGTGACTGCTAACGCGTCGAGCAAAGAGCAGGATGAAGATCGCGCGGAGGAAGGCGAAGACGATGACTCCTTCGAGCCGGCAATGGATTTCTCCAAGGAGGATTTCACGCCACCAGAGGACACAGAACTACAAACGCTCATCAAAAATTTTCGACCTACTCGCATCGACGGAATCAAACGGTTGAAAGTTTCTCGCGAGACGAAGCTCCATGCGCTCCTCATTTGTGTGCAGCTGAAGAAGGAACGCGGCGCCGTAGGTGAGTTCCTCCGAGAAAACGGTTTATCGAATGCCAACCACTACAACTGGGCAGAAGAACTGTTCGGAGTGACATTCGCTGCGCTCACCGAGACCCAAGTACGTGCGCTGATTGCAGCCGAGGGTTTGGATTTCACGGCGCCGCCGACTACGGAGCAACCAGCAGTACAGGTGGAAAGCGAGGACGAATGGTGGCGGAGGCAAGCGCCAAAGCGGATGGAGCGAGAGAGGCCAGCGAAAGTCGAACACGTTGCCCCCGTTCTTTCGGACGAAGAGGTGCTCGCAGAACTGAAACAAACGGTCGGCATTTTCTCGCAGAGAAAAGTGCAGAGCGTCATCGCGCTTGTGCATGCTACGTCGTCCATCAGCGCCATGTCGGTCGTCGCGCAACTTGGGAAAGACTGCGAGCGTACCGTCGACATGCTCGTGAAACGGGGGTTCCTCGTGGTGAACGAGCAGGGGTACTGCACTCTCGCTAATGCCCTGAAACAACTCCTCCCTGAGTTTTTGAAAAAGAATCCTCGTCATCCGTTTCGTTCTTCCATGGATGCCGCAAGGATCATCCAGAGAGAGAAAAAGAGAATTGCGGAGATGCAGGGTGATGCACCTGTGACGCGGGAGGTGACGGAAGAACCCGAAACCACAGCGGAGAGTCCGAAGCGCAGCACCCTTCCTCCGGTGAGTGCTCCGGATAACGCACTTATCCAGGAGCTGCGCAGTCGTAACGCCGCAAATCCGAAACGTCTTCCGGTCTCGGATGATGCAGATGAAGAGGAAGAGGAATGGGACGATGAAGAATTCGCCGACGACGAAGAAGAGACGGAAGAAATCCACACTGACGATGCCGAAGAAGACGATGCTCCCGTTGATGACAACGAAGAGAGTGCTCCGCCGATGCGGTTACCAAAAAAAGGTTTCAAGATTTTCGTCGATCCCTCCGAAGAAGATGAAGAACCGAGACGGAAGAGAGCGAAAAAGACGTCCGACGAGCTGAATGTCGGCGGAGATTTTGTGCCACGCACGCTGGTGAATATCACGAAGGTGTTGCCTCCCACATGGAGAGAGATGGAGGTATGGGAGAAGAGTGTCGGCGACGGTCGCACGCGTGCCGAGCGACTGAGCATCTTACACAACACCATCGCACTCGGGACGGATACGGCGGCCAAGCGCGCGTACCTCGCATCGAAGAACTGCGCGCCCGCCGATGCGGCGCTGTGGCTGCGCATGTATCAGCCGTTCATGTCTTTGCCGGAACTCAATTCTACTCCTCCGCAGGAAGTCTTTGCCGCGAGCGCAGAAATGGCCGGAAAAGAAACCGAGTTCGAGGAGAGCGAAGCGAACGGAGACGAGTGGGATGACGAAGAAGAAATCGACGATGTCGATCAGGAAGACGTCGATGATGAGGACTTCCACGGCGCGTTCGAAAATGGCGAACACGATCTCGTCTTGAACGGTAGTGGCGCAGCAACCGAGATCACATTGATCCGACCCTCCGAGTCGCAGAAAGAACGGAGCATTGCAGGACTCCAAGATCTCATCTTCACGAATGGCTACGTTGATCCGGCGGAACACATTCGCAAGATCTACGAGATTCCGAGTGACGAACAGGGAGTCGCGGACTCGACGCGCTTTACGATTCTCACGGCCATGCAGCATGACGGTCTCAAGGGTCCGGAGGTGGAACAGTTCACCAAGCTTACGTCCGTGCCGTACTCCATGCGTTCTCCCGAAGAGCGAAGACGGTGGACAGATCTTTACCTCGCGAGCCGTGGAATTCGCCAGGGTGATGCGCGGTGCCGCGAGTTTGCGAATCTCCTCCAACTTCCAGAGCGCTCCGAGACAGATCAAAAGCGCATTATGGAACTCGCGAAGCACATCTTCGGGTACTAATACTCTTTAGCGTAGTTCCTGCTTCGCTTCGGAGAGATTGGGGTTGATGGTGAGCGCGTGTTCGAAGGCTGCCTTCGCCGCCGCCGCGTCGCCGGTGTCTCGGGCCGTGCGTCCCAGGAGCATCCATGCCTCTGCGTCACTGCTGAAGACTTCGGTTGCCCGGAGTGCTTTCGCGAATGCTTCTTCCTTGGAACCCATGGCGAGGCTCGCTGCGACGAAACCTTGGTACGAGGCGAGTGTCGCATCCTCTCCGGAGGAGAGTGCTTCGTACTGCGCGAGCGCCAGCTCCAAATTTCCACTCTCGAGAGCTTCCGCGGCGATGAAGCGGCGCACTTCACTCTCGGGGGTGAAACCATTCTGCAGTGCGTACTCGAAGAAGGTGATCGCGTTACTATGCTGATCGAGCGCGGCGTATGCGCGTGCGAGGAAATACTGGATCTCGGGCTTCTGCGGATCCAAGTTGTACGCACGTTCCAGAGAGGTGAGTGCTTCCTCGGGGCGCTCGGTCACAAGTTCACAGTATCCCTGCACGATCCACGCGTCGCGGTAGTCGCCCTGTTGGATCGTGACCTGCACGAGGAGTGGGAGTGCGAGTTCACACTCTTGTACTTGCGCGAGTGCGCGTGCGAGCAGTGTGATCAAATGCATGTTCGACCCATCGGGAAAGAGCGCGAACTCATCGTAAGCCGCTTGCAGCGTGCGCGCGTACGACCGGAGCACCGGCTCCCATCCGTTTTGGACGATCAAAAGATTTTCCTGAGCCCCGGCGTGGTTTCCTTCGACGAGTGCGAGCAGCGCGAGACCGTAATGTTTCTGCGGGGACTCTTCTGCCGAGTCCAGGATCTCCTGCGCACGGACGAACTCTCCCGATCGTAGTTCCACGATGCTCTCGAGAAGGAGCAAGTCCTCGGGGCGAGCGCCTGCGGTACGAAGTCTCCGGAGTGTCGAGCGGAGATTACTCACATCACGGCGTTGCAACTGTGCCTGTGCGAGTTTGCGCAGTGCCGGCAGTCCGCCATCCGCCTCGACCGCCTTTTGGTACTGCGCTTCCGCACCTCTCCAGTCGCCCTGGAGAGCGAGTAAATCTCCCTCACGCAGATAGAGGAGCGCCTGGTCGCGGGGGTCCACCGGTGTCACCGTCTGTCCGATCGTGGGAGCATCTCGTTCTTCATCTTCCGGCTGTCCCTGGATGAGCGCCGTCGACTGTGCCAGCTGCCACCAGAGGAACGCGACGAAAGCGCCCGCAGCGGCAACTGCGAGGAGAACGGGAACGGCAATCTGCGCCGGGACCTTCATGGGGTATGAGCGTACCAACTTCTCCTCGTCATTGCGAGGCCACACCTTATTCTTCTTCGACCGACGGACTCAGTTCTCCATCATCACTCTTCTTGGATCTGCGCATGGAACCGATCTTCTCCTTCGCGGCAGCCTCGGCCATCTGCTTTGGGATCACTGCTTCGATGGCGCCCCACTTCGCTTCGCCGTCTTTCGGCAGAATGATCGTCACTTGGTCGCCGACTTCCGCGCGGTAGAACGTGACCGATGCGAGGAGCACGCGGTACGCCTTTCCTTCCGCGAGCACTTTGTACTGTCCGTCTTCTTGGATCAGCAAACCAACCGTCGTGCGACGCTCGATCGGGGCGATCTGCTTGTAGATGAATTTTCCTTCGTCGGTGATTGTGAGTTTCATTCCATCACCCTCGGCCAACTTACTTTTACTCGCGTAGTTGGCGGGCACGGGGTACGTCTGACCATCACCGTCCATCATGTTCTGTCCGTCAAAGACTCCCTCCACCACTTTGCCGCTTACCGCGGAAGAGCTTCCGGTCATCCGTTCTGCTCTTGTCATGATGCGCTCGCGATCCGGATCCGAGATCCCCGTGATGTCACGGAGCATGGCGTTCGCTGTCTTCAGAGAAGACGTCGCGGAGTCGATTAATTCTTGGATCTGAATAAGGCGGTCGTCAGACATGGTATGAAGTGAAGAATAGGGAGTGCGTGTCGGCGTCTCTTAGAGCGCGCGCTCGGCGACAACGAGGGGCAGGGACTGAAGTCTTTTTTGCATCTCTGTGTCTCCGAGTAAACCAGCTTGGGCGCCTATGGAGCCGACGACACTGGCAGCATTGATAGTACCAGCACGGAGCGCCTCCGGCAAGGTCTTCCCCGTGAGAAGTGCCCATGTGGCCGCACATCCAAAAGCGTCTCCAGCGCCTGTGGTATCCACCACAGTGACATCGGTGAGGATCGGACAGTGGTAGATTTTCGAGCCATCCGAGGCGAGTGTGCCTTTCGTTCCCTGCGTGATGCAGACATTCTTCACGCCGAGTGCGAGGAGGTGACGGATCGCGTCTTCGACAGTTTTTTCCTTCGTGAATTTTAGTGCCTCATCATCATTCACCAGGAGGAGATCGGTGTGAGAGAGCAGTGCACGTTGATGCGTGTCTGCGGTACCGCGGTCCAACTGACATCCACCGGGGTTCCACGTGAAACACACGCTCGTTTCTTCGGCGAGCATGGTGACGATGTCATCGTGGATGTTGCAGCCGGTCTCTTGGATGTGATTTAAGTACACCCAGTTATTTTCTCGGATCGCCGCACGATCAAACGTCGCGTCATGCAGGTGTTCGTTGGTGCCTGGGTCGTAGAGAATCACGCGCTCACCGTTCTCGGCAGAGAGGATGATCGAAAAACTGGAGACTTCGTTCTCTACAACAGTGAGAGACTTCGTGTCGACTCCCTCTTTTTCCATATTCTTCTTCAGTTTCTCTCCCCACTGATCCGATCCAACGACGCCAGAGAAACTCGCGCGACATCCAAGCCGTGCGAGACCGACCGACGTGTTGGATGCTCCACCTCCACATGTCTCGATCACATCGGACACACGAACTTTCGCGCCGAGTGGAAGAAGAAAAGCCTCGCGTCCCTCGTACGTACCCGTGACCGTGCCTGGCGTTCGCACGAAAAGATCATAGGTCGCACCGCCGATGGAAATCGTTCGAAGCGACATAAAATTAAGAGGATGGGTAAATTGTTAAATTGTTATATTGTGATACTGAAGTTCGATAATCGCTTGCGAACAATATATCAATTTTACAATTTTTCATGTCCTATCTTCGGTATCTTTCCTCCATCTCTCTTAAAAAGGAAAGTGTCATGCGCATGGAGCGGCGTCGGTTCCACTGGAGGTAGACGACGAATGCAGCAACCGCGAAGGTGATCCACCAAACGAGTGCCGGGATACCCGTCGTCGGAGTCTCCGGAGCACCGCTGTGCGCATTGTTTCCCGGAATCGTGCTCGCACCCAGGTCACCGGGGATGGGTGTTCCAGGTGTCGGGCGGAAACCCGTTGCACTCGAAGAAGGAGTGCCTTCACCCGAAGCGGCGAGCTCGCGAAGCACTTCGCCCGTGGTCGTCACCGGTGTGAGACGCACGGTGTAGGGGATTCCGTTGATCAGGTCGCGCAGGTTGTAGGCCTGTAGGTCTCCGCTGATACTGCGCTGCTCGGTGAGTTTTTCCGCACTTACGCCGTACTCGAGTACATAAGAGGAGAGGGGAACGTTTCCTGCGATTTTGTCCCATTCAATGAGGAGGGCGCCGTCTTGCGCGGTGACCGTGAGGGCCATGCCGAGGATCGTCGCCTGCACAGTGTCACTCTTCGCCGAGCTCTCGCGGTCCTCGAGGAGCGCCGTCACGGCAAAGTAGTAATCGGTTCCCGCTTCCAGTCCTGCAACGGTCACTGCTGCGGTCGCACGGTCGGTATCTAGTGTGTAAAGGAAGTTATCCGGTTCCGTTCCGACGTAGACGCGGTACGCATCGACTCGCGTTTCGGTCACCGGCTCCCACGTGAGGTCGACAGCATTCGCTTTTGCGGAAACTGCGAGACCCGTGACGATCGGGAGACTGCCCTTCTGGATGATCAACGTATTACGAACCTCTGTTTCATTCCCCGCACGGTCGGTTGCCGTCACAATTGGCTGGTACGTTCCAGCCTCGGGCGCGGTGAACTCCAATTCGTAAATACCCGATCCACTTCCCGTCTCTGCGAGGGTGAACGTGTCCTCATCAATAGTGAACGTGACGACGATGTCCGTCTCAGTCTTCACGGTTACGGTTGCGACTGCGGCTGCCTCCGGTTGTACTGGGAGGAGCGTGACGAGATCGATTTCGGGCTCAGTGTTATCCAACTTCAGTCGGATGTTACCGGTGTCGTAGAGTCCGGTTTCGTCACGGATGCGCAGCGTGTGATCCACCTGGTCCGGGTGCAGAGTGACGGGGATCGCGAAGTTTCCTTCGAGGTCCGTCTCACCTGTGATGTCTTGGATGCCACCCGTGACAACGAGGTTGGCAAACGGAGGGCCTTTACCCTCGAGGACGATGGCGGTCTCATGCACGTAGCCACCGTCGCGGTGTGACGTGAGCGTGATGGTCGGGTTGATACTTCCTCCATCGCCACCGACGAGGGTGACAGTCTGACCGAAGACCGCGGGATTGGCGCGGTCCTCGACGTAGAGAATGTGTTCACCTGGAGTGCGGAATCGCAGTCCGAGCGTGAGAACTTTCTCGCCCAAGTTCTGAGGAAGGAACTGCACCTCTCCACCGAGGGGGAGGATGGCAGTCGGGTCCGTCGAGGAGAGGAGGGCGACGCCCGTGTAGTCCTCAACACGTCGACCAGAGGCGTCCACTGCCGTGATGCGGATGGTGGCGTCTTCGTTCACGTCCATTTCGAGAGGTGCCTCAACAACGAAGCTCGCGACTGGTCCGAAGCTCGCAACCTGACCGTAAAGTGTGCGTCCGAGAAGATTACCAACGATGTTGTTTCCATACATGGCACCCGTCGTACGTGTGTTCGGCCTGTAAAGTGTCGGTGAACTGTAGGTCGATGATGTTCCGTAGGTCGGTCCGTACGTTGGGTAAGTCTGATACGAGGAAACAGAAGCGGTGTACGGTCCGCCGATTCCACGCGAATCTTCCGCGACTATCGCAGCACCAGCTTGCAACACTTTTCCGCTAATCAGATCGATTGCTCGGAGTGTTACTGTGCCCGGGGCAACGGTCGTGACGACAAAAGACTGAATGCCGCTCGTATCAGTTTCATTGGCCATCGGGGTCACAGAGTCCGTTGTGCGACTCGCGATAAGCTGCACCGGACGACCGCTCAACGTATTGCCGAAACGATCACGGAGAATGACATCGACGATTGCTTCATCCGCGCCATCCGCCGCGATCGACGGGCGGTCGGCCTGCACAGAACTGCCGACGGTATCGACAGTATCCGAGAGCACCTGGAACGAGGTCTGTCCCATCAACGTGTTTCCGTCATACAGCTCCACTCCGTAGCGACCGGCGACTTCCGTTTCGCTTCCACTGAGTGACACACGAGTCTGTGCGTTGGCCACTCCCGTCACAGCGTGTACTTCCTCGGGTCCGTAGGGAGGAACAACAACGATGGTGGCTTCATCCTTCGGCGCGAATTTCTCGACAACCACTGTGGTTCCGAGTCCGGCAACCGTGTCACTGGCCGAGAGGAGAGCTGCAAGAACA
>JAGVCI010000043.1 GCA_020059985.1 Candidatus Peribacterales bacterium
AAATTTCTCTACCGCGCGTGTGGGTGCGCGTTTCTCGAGCACTGCACAGAAAAACCCTTCGCTGTCATACGTCTGCGGCCAGATCCGAAGGAAAGGATGTGCGGTCGATGTCCCTCGTACTTTCTGCACGCAAACTGCATCTTCTATCGCCGGATCGATATCCCACCCAGCCCAAAAGGAAGCCAAAGTTCGTGGATCGATCACGGTGAGTTGATCACTAAATTTATTCAACACGGAAGTGACGAGTTCTTCGTTCTCTTCAGGCGTAAGAGTGCAGGTCGAGTAGACGATGCGTCCGCCCACTTTCGCCGCATGCACCGCAGCCTCGAGAAGCTCACGTTGGAGCCCCGCCATCTTCGCAATCGCGTGTTCATTTAAGTAATCGAGTGCGCCACTATCTTTGCGGATCGTTCCTTGTGCAGTGCACGGAGCATCGATCAAGACTTTGTCGAACCGTTCGGTCATGTGTTTCCCGAACCACTGTCCGACTTTCTTCGTAATGATCACATCGACGACACCTAATCGATGAAGTGCGGTCTTTAAGGTCCAGAGTCTCTTCTCCTGCACGTCGTTCGCCACAATCACTCCAGTGTTCCCCATCATCGCAGCCATCTGCGTGGTCTTACTTCCAGGCGCTGCGGACATGTCGAGCACAGTTTCTCCTGGCTCTGGGCCAAGCAACATCGGCGGAAGCATGCTCGATGCTTCTTGCATGTAGACATGACCAAGAAGATGCAGCAAATCTTTCCCTAGCGCTCTGTCGTAGTTCGCACGATCCACGAAGAATCCCTGCGGACACCATGGCACCGGAGTGAGTGTCCATTCCTGCTCCTTGGCCCATGCCCGAACCTTCTCCACCGAGGTTTTTAGAGTATTCACGCGAATACATTTTCGTAGCGGTCGACTGCTCGCGTCTTTGAGAGCGGCCAAATCCGTAAACTCGCCGTATCTGTCGAATGGATGGCTTTTTTCGTGAGACATGAATTGACAAGTTATACTGACATACTACGATATCCCTTCTATGCCCAATGATACGTCAGAAATCGGCCGTCTGACATTCGAAAGCGCCGGAACGTTACCTGGAAAGCACTACCCTCCGACAGAGGTAGCGCGCATCTGCCGAGTGAGTACTCAGATCATCGAGCGCTGTTTTGATAAAGGTGAACTCAAAGGACATCACGTCCCTGAGAGTAAGTTCCGCCGAGTGCCTTATGCCAATCTCGTAGATTTTATGCGCAAAAATAAGCTCAGCGACATTCCCTCTCCACAGCAAAACTATCTGGTGATCACACCGTACATTACTCAAGAAATTCATGACCAGCTCGAAGCACTGATGGCCGACGCATTCGACGATGTAAAAGTGAATGTCGTAGCCTACAAGCATCTCGCTTGGGAGGATGCCGACGCATTACAGCAATCAGAACCGCCTCGGATCATCATCGAAGAACCAGAGAACGGTCAGCACCCACCGATTACCGAATCTTTCCTCAAACGACTCCCCGAAAGAATCAGGAAACGCATTCGTCCTAAAACTAAAACTGTTCGGTTCGGAGAAGCGTTCACTGAAATGAACAATGCAGTACTGCGCATATCCAATGTGTATCCAAACAAAGCGAATTGGGAGAAAAACGTACAGGAAAGGTACAAACGAAATCAACGAAGTATGTAAGCGCGTTTACGAGACAACCAAACTCACTAATTTTCCTTTCACATAAATTTCCTTCTTCGGATCTTTCCCTTCCAGGAATTTCTGCACGTTGGGATTGCTCTTAGCCTGCGCGATAATTTCTTTTTCGGGTGTCTCCGTGGCGACTGTGATCTGTCCACGGACTTTTCCGTTCACCTGCACTGCAATCGTCATACTGTCGGTGACAAGCATCGCTTCATCGTAAGTCGGCCACTCTTGGTCGATCACGAAACCCTTTCCACCCATGTGCTCCCAGAGTTCCTCAGCCAGGTGTGGCGCCATCGGAGAGAGCAATTGCACAAAAATCTTCGCAGTTTCTTCACTGATCGCCTCCTCTTTCTCTGCAGCATTCAGGAACTCCATCATCGCGGAGATTGCGGTGTTGAAGTGGAGGCGTTCGGCATCATCACTCACCTTTTTAATAACCGCATGGAGCCCTGCAGTAAGCCCTGAACTCTGTTCTACTTTTTTATTCACTTTCTCGGTGATCAAGCGGTACACACGTTGCACGAAGCGGTCGATTCCTTTGATTCCCGTGTCGCTCCAGTCCCCTCCTTCACCGAAGGGTCCCATGAACATCAGGTACATGCGGAAGATATCGCTCCCGTACTTCTGCACCAGCTCGTCGGGGCTGACGACGTTCCCCTTGGACTTACTCATCTTCGCTCCTTTATTGGTGATGAGTCCCTGGTGGAAGAGTCGTTGGAACGGTTCATCGTGTGAGACGATTCCAAAGTCCTTGAGCGCCATCATCACGAAGCGCGCGTAGATCAAGTGCATGCAAGCATGCTCCGGTCCACCGATGTAGAAATCGACCGGCATCAATTTTTTCTCTCGCTCCTTCTCGACGAGCTTCTCCATGTTTCCTTCTGCGAGGAAGCGGAGGTAGTAGAAACTACTACACACAAACGTATCCATGGTATCGAACTCCGGTCTCCACCCTTTGCCAAAGATTTTCTCCGTGCGTGCGATGAATTCCTTGGAGTATGTGAGCGGAGATTTTCCCGTCGGCTTAAATTCCACATCAGTGGGGAGTAACCACGGGAGATGCTCTTCTGGAATCGGATGAGGATTTCCCCCGGGGTCATAGACCACTGGAATCGGTGCGCCCCAGTAGCGCTGACGTGAAACAAGCCAGTCGCGAAGCTTATACTGAATTTTCGCTTTCCCGATTTTCTTTTTCGTGAGCGTATCCGTAATTTTCTTTCTCCCTTCCAATATCGGTAGACCAGTGAATTCACCGGAATCGATAATTTTTCCCTTCACGTTGTACTTATCCACATCGTCATACACGAAGGTTTCACCACTCTCCGATTCGATAGATTGAACGATCGGAAAATCGTACTTCTTCGCAAAATCCATATCGCGTTGATCGTGTGCAGGCACACCCATCACCACTCCTGTTCCGTAATTCATCAGAACGTAGTCAGCGACCCAGAGTGGCACCTTCGCACCCGTGAATGGATGAATGAGAAATGATCCCGTGGGTACTCCCGTTTTTCCTTTATCTCCCATCATACGATCAAGATCAGTCTTCTTCGTCGCCAGTGTTTTGTACGCAGTAACGGTGGCTTTGTGTTCGTCGGTGATCAGCTGATCGATCAACGGATGCTCCGGTGAAATAACAGCAAATGTCACACCGTAAATGGTGTCGACCGTCGTGGTGAATGTTTCGAGCACGATGTCCTTTCCATCGACCTTCCAAGACACATCACACCCTTCACTGCGCCCAATCCAATTGCGCTGCATGATCTTGGTTTTCTCTGGCCAATCGATCGTTTCGAGACCATCGAGTAACTTCTGCGAATACTTCGTGATATTCCAATACCACTGCGTGAGGGGTTTTTGGATCACTTCGGTTCCGCAGCGTTCACAGTGACCATCTTGTGCTTGTTCATTCGCGAGCACCGTCTGACAACTAGGACACCAGTTCACGTTTCCATCTTTGCGATACGCGAGACCATTCTTGTGCATCTGGAGGAACAACCACTGCGTCCAACGGTAGTACTCGGGTGTCGAGGTGTTCAACGCTTTATCCCAGTCATACATCACCCCCATGCGTTTGAACTGCACGATCATGTTGTCGACGTTCTCCTTTGTCGATTCTGCAGGCGGCGTTCCCGTCTTGATCGCATAGTTCTCTGCAGGGAGACCGAACGCATCAAACCCCATCGGGTGGAAGACATCTTTTCCGCGCATGCGCTGGAACCGACACCAGGAATCTGGGATCGAGTACTGAAACCAATGTCCGACGTGGAGGCGTGCTCCGCTTGGGTATGGAAACATCACCAAGCAATAGAAAGGGTCTTTTGCCTTGTCGAGGTCGAACGAAAACGCTTTCGCCTCTTCCCACTTCTTCTGCCACTTGGGTTCTACTGCCGAAGGATTGTAGTCGCGGGGCACGAGGAAAATGCTACAAGGTCACTCGCATGTGGTACAGGTGTTAATAAACATTCTCATTATTGATCTGCGGATCACTTCCTTCTATTTTTGAGCGCTTCCATATCTATCTCTAATGCTTGGAGCTTGCGATAAAAAGTAGCCCTATGTAGGCCTAGTTCTTTTAGAACTCTCGGAACATCGAAATGATTTCGAATGATAGAATCGACGATCGCGTTTCTGATCATTTCATCGAGAGTGAGGATTCTCGGGGATTTTTCGGCAACTTCTCTCTGTAATGCTTCGCGATTTCCAATACCCAAAATCGCAATAGCATGATCTACATCATTCATAGTTATTTTTTTTCTCTTTGATTCCACAAGACTCTGACAAATTTCCTTCATGATGAAATTGAGTTCACGAACATTGTCTTCGTATTTTCTCGTAATCAAAAAATCCAGGGCCTTCGCATCAACGGAGAACGCATCTATTTTATGCCGTTCGCAAAATCTCTGTACAAGAGTATTTACGAGATGCTCGCGGTGAACAGGAGGCCTTTCATTGAGAGCCGGAACCCGGATTTCGCGTTCGCGAATACGAGCGAGTAGAGCCTTGTGAAATTGTTTCTGAGCAACCATCTCTTCCAAATTCTGCGTTGTCGAAGAAACAGCGACGAATTGAGATTCATTTGTCTTATTACTTCCAAGGCGTTGATAGCGCCTGGGGTCATCAAGTGCTGTGAGCAATTTTGGTTGCGCAACCACGGGCATTTCTCCGATCTCATCCAAATAGAGAACACCACCGTTGGCTTCTTCGAAACGACCATATCTCCTTTCAGTTGAACCAGTGAATGATCCTCGTTCATGGCCAAAAAGTTCACTCTCCACCAGATGTTCGGGAATGGCAGCCATATTCACCTCGACGAATTTCGCATTATCGCGATTAGTTTGATCGCGAAACGTCGACCAAGAGGGGTGCATATGCTGCCCCTCCGTCACTCCATTTCCATTTCCGTTTCCATTCCCATTCTCTTGAGATGCTGGAGCCAAAATATTTCGCGCCTTCGCAAGTGCATAAATCAATCTGGCAGTTGCGGTCTTACCCACGCCTGTTTCTCCTCTGAGAAGCACATTACTATTTGCACGAACGGAAACCATTTGCGCAAAGACTCGTGCCATTTCTTCACTTCCCTCTATTTCGAAGTGATTGGCTGCTCGAATTGCCTCATGTTCTGCCGACCACTCATACTTTGGCTTAGGCATTGCTTAAATAAGGAGAATATTGCACGGCATCATAAGGTTTTGGCACGCAATCGCAACGTATTTCTCGCTTTCTTTAGCCCCGTTTTCGGGTTACGTTGTCGCGAGCAATGGCCACCCTCCCCACCGTCGCGATCATTGGTCGACCCAATACCGGGAAGTCGACCCTTTTCAACCGCCTCATCGGCCGGAGACAAGCGATTGTGAGCGATGTGCCGGGAACCACCCGCGACCACGTCGCGGGGAAGATCGAGACCGATGACATGGATTTTCTCTTGGTCGACACCGGAGGAATGGGCGGCGGAACGGAGGACAAGGATTTCGAAGATGACGTCGAAGCGCAGTCGAAACTCGCCATCGAACACGCCGACCTCATTCTCTTTACGGTGGATAGTCGCGAGCCACTCACACGCAGTGATTTCACCATCGTCGCGACGCTCCGCAAAAAGAAAAAGAAGCACGTGCCGGTCATCATCGTGGTGACGAAGGGCGATAACCCAGAAAATGTGGAGGGGACACTCGCCGAATACCATGAGCTTGCGATTGCTGATGAGATTATTCTGACGAGCGCAGCGCACGGGATCGGAACGGATGAACTCCGTGATCTCGTCATTCACAAATTGAATGAGCTGCACTTCGAGAAACATGTGCGAGTGGACATGGATATTCCGCGGATTGCGCTCATTGGGAAACCGAACGTCGGAAAAAGTTCCATCATCAACGCATTCATGTCCGATCCGCAGCGCGAAAAATCACCACTGCTCGTGTCCGAAATACCCGGCACGACACGCGACAGTATCGACGTCTCCATCCGCAGAGAAGAGAAAGAATTCACCTTCATCGATACTGCGGGCATCAAGAACCGCACCTCGACTGAAGAAGGAATCGAAACGCATGCGTACTTCCGTAGTATCCGCGCGCTCACGGAAAGCGACATCGCCGTGCTCGTGCTCGATGGCACAGAAGCAGTGAGTAGACAGGATAAGCGGATCGCGGGACTTGCCGTGCGTGAGGGCAAAGGGCTCATTATCCTCGTCAATAAAATTGATCTCCTGACCGTTGAGCAAAAGCAGGAACGACTCCTCGATATCCAACGGCAGCTCCCCTTCTGCAAGTTCGCGCCGATCATTGCTTGCTCGGCAACTACACGTGAAGGACTCCTCAAAATCTTCGATGTCATCTCTGTGGTGCACGCCAGTCGCACACGTCGCTTAAACACCAAGGATCTCCACCGCTGGTACGGCGATGCCGTCTACGGACAACCGATGGGAGAGCTCTCACGGAGCAAGCACATCACCCAGGCCGAGGATATTCCTCCGACTTTCGTGCTCTTCGTGAAGGACCCGAAGAAAGTCCGCGTCTCGCAGCTCCGGTACCTCGAAAACAACCTCAGAAAAACGTTCGAGTTCGAAGGCTCACCCATCCGCTGGATTACGAAGATAGGCTAGTAGAGCGATAGAGCGTTAGGAAAAACCTAACAGCCTAACGCTCTATCCCTCTTTTCCAATGTATAACAGACTCCGCTCGTTCCGATTATCCAGCAGCCTTCTCATCCTGACACCACCAGTCCCCGCGACGACAGAACTTTTTGTCGATCACGCGACCGTCTTCGTGGATCGGAAGTGGGTAGAGTTTGATGACTTCCTCTAACTGATCGAGGAGGACAGCCGGATCATCGTGCAGCACCATGTTCGGTGCGATTTTTCTTTTGCAGAGATCCTCGACGATGTGCGGAATGGAATTGCTGATCCCGCCAGAGTTCGTGAGGACGCCGATCGGGCGACCCTCTTCGTAGGCAATTGTGAACTCGTTGAGTGTTCCGATTCCTCCACCAACAATGATGATGCCATCGGAAGAGCGAATATTGATGATGTCGCGCTCCATGAATCCCTGACCCGTGTAGATCATCATGTCGTTATCGAGCGGCGAGTGATACTCGTGCGCATGTTCGTGCTCCGAGAACGCCGGCGACACACCGATGGTAAATCCTCCGGCTGCTTTCGCCGCGAGCAGCGCATCGTGCGGAAGACCAGGACAAGCACCGTTAATGAAGATATGCCCGCGACTTCCGATTTCACGTCCAAGAGCGCGTGCCTTTTCACGAGCTAATTGATCATCCACCTGCGGACCACTGGCAGATCCCATAACGCCGATTTTCAGTCTGTGATGAGGAGCCATATCGATATGTATTTTGCCTCACTATTATACCATTTATTGACGAAATGACAAAGCTCGCCCTTTCAGAGGGAAGCCAACTCTCGTAGGCTTCGCGGCATGTGGCTCTTCCTGTCCCTCCTCTCCTCTATCGGCTTTGCGGCCATGTTTCTGCTCGCGCGCGGGAGCAAAGGGATACCGGCAACGGTGGTGACCACGGCCTACGCGCTCTGGGGACCTGTCGTCCTCCTCTATTCCATCCGCGAGGTCTCGTTTCCGTGGAGTGAAACCTGGTGGCAGATATTTTTGCCGCTGCCGCTCCTCATCATGCCACTCGCACTCCTGGCACTCACGATGGCGAGCCAGAGGACACCCGTCACCATCATGAAGCCACTTAGCGCATTCTCTCCACTCGCTGCGCTCTTCTTCTCCATCGCTGCATACGGCGCAGTGTTTCCCCCGCTCGGGATCGCCGGAATTTTCACGGTCACTCTCGGACTCCTGGTCCTCTACCACGGACGATGGAAAGCGTGGAAAGAACCGTGGCCGTGGGTCGCAGTCCTCGGCATGATCATCCTCGGTATCAACGCCTCGGTCACGAGAGAAGTTCTCCTCCGTTTCCCAGAGCCGCTCGCAGTCGTGGGACTCGCCGCGACCGGAACATTCTGCATCAACGCGATTCTCTCCGTCCCCTACTGGAAGAAGACCACATTTTCTCTCAACACCGTTCTACTCCTCTGCTTCTTCGTGGGGATCGATTTCCTCCAGAGCTTCGCCACCATCGCCGCGCTCGAACTCGCACCCAGCGCGTACGTGATCGCGGTCAAACGCACGAGCATTCTCCTCGCGTCCATCGGTGCTTTCTATATTTTCAACGAAAAAGACCAACCACTCTGGCAGATCGCCCTCTCGTGCGCCATCGTCATTGTCGGCGTCACGATGCTCGCGCTCTAGCGCTAGTCGATGTACTTGTACCGGTTGATATTGTGCTCTTCGTTGGTCTCCGCATAGCGCACCTGTCCGTCCGATCCATGGAGGTAATACCAATACGATGAGGTCTCAGGTCGCAGCGTTGCGACAATGCTGTCATAGCCCGCACTCGCGATAGGCCCCGGGGGAAGGCCTTTGAATTTACGGGTGTTATACGGGGAATTCTCGTTGAGATCCGCCGTCGTGATCGCTTCGGTCTGTTTATCGAGAATGTAACGAACGGTAGCGTCGACACCGAGCCCCAGCCCCGCGTCGAACCGTTTCCAGAGAATACCCG
>JAGVCI010000072.1 GCA_020059985.1 Candidatus Peribacterales bacterium
CTTGATCTCGATATCCACGCCGCTCGGGAGGCTCAAACTCTGGAGACTCTCGATGGTCTTGAACGTGGTCTCGGTCAGGTCGATCAAACGGCGGTGCGTGCGCATCTCGTACTGATCGCGCGCATCCTTGTGCTTGAATGTGGACTTGTTGATCGTGAATTTGCGGATCTGTGTCGGTAACGGTGTCGGACCATGGACCACAGCACCGCTGCGCTGAGAGGTCTCGACGATCTTCGAAGCCGCTTCGTCGAGCACGACGTGATCAAAAGCGCTCAATCGAATGCGGATAGAGGCAACCTTCGGGGCTTGGTCTTTCTTGGTAGTTTTTTTGGGTGATGGATCGAACTCTGCTCCCTCTGCTTTCTTCGCAGCCTTTGGAGCTGCTTCTTTTTTCTTCGACGGCTTCTTCGTAGGGGGAGTCATAGGAACGAGTGGGAGAAAGAGCGAGATCGAGGGGGGAAAGATCCCCCCTCGAGTTACATTACTTATTCACTTTCGTCACGACGCCGGCTCCGACTGTGCGGCCTCCTTCGCGGATAGCGAAGCGAGTACCAACGTCGAGAGCGATCGGGGCGCCGAGGGTCACCGTGAACTTCACGTTGTCACCCGGCATGACCATTTCCACGTTCGCAGGGAGCTCGACAGCACCCGTCACGTCTGTCGTGCGGATGTAGAACTGCGGCTTGTATCCCTTGAAGAACGGCGTGTGGCGGCCTCCTTCCTCTTTCGTGAGGACGTACACTTCAGCCTCGAAGTCTGTGTGCGGAGTGATAGAGCCCGGCTTGGCAAGAACCTGTCCACGCTCGATTTCCTCGCGCTCGATACCACGGAGGAGAAGTCCAACGTTATCGCCTGCGAGACCTTCGTCGAGGAGTTTGTGGAACATTTCCACTCCTGTGACGACGACCTTGCGTGTGTCCTTGATACCGATGAGAGCGACTTCCTCGTTGATCGTGACCTTACCCTGTTCGATACGACCCGTAGCGACGGTTCCACGTCCCTTGATGGAGAAGACGTCTTCAACCGGCATGAGGAACGGCTTATCAGTCTCGCGCTTTGGCTGCGGAATAGCATCGAGAGCGTCGAGAAGCTCTTTGAGTTTCGCAATGTGCGTTGCATCACCTTCCACTGCTTTGAGAGCGGAACCCTTGATGATCGGCGTCTTGTCGCCCGGGTATTCGTATTTGCTGAGAAGTTCGCGGACTTCCACTTCGACGAGGTCGAGAAGCTCCGGATCCGTCACCATGTCCACTTTGTTGAGGAACACGACAACGTGCGGAACGTTCACCTGACGAGCAAGCAGGATGTGCTCGCGAGTCTGAGGCATCGGACCGTCGGCTGCGGAGACTACGAGGATGGCGGCGTCCATTTGGGCGGCGCCAGTGATCATGTTCTTGACGTAGTCGGCGTGACCAGGACAGTCGACGTGAGCATAGTGGCGGTTCGCAGACTCGTACTCCACGTGAGACGTCGAGATCGTAATACCGCGCTCCCGCTCTTCGGGGGCGTTGTCGATCTGACTGTAATCCTTCTTCTCTCCGTCTGGTGAGAAGTTCATGGAGAGAGCCGCAGTGAGCGTGGTCTTACCGTGGTCGACGTGACCAATGGTACCGACGTTCATGTGCTGCTTACTGCGATCAAATTTCTTAGCATCTGCCATACGAAGGGAGGGAAGAGAGAAAAACGTGCAAACTAAAAAGGAGGATAACCTCCAGTAGCCGCGAAAGTCTAGGGGAGGGGGTGAAGGAGAGTCAATAAATTCTCGACTAAAAGGCGGTTTCTTTTTGGGTGGAAGGGCGAGCAGGTAGTCGCGCATACCGGCTCGCGCGGGGTTTTGATTCCTCAAAGAGCCAAGATTCTTTCATTTGTGCCGTTTTTTGCTCACCGATACGCAATTCCTGCGACGGTCGTTCCACATAGATTACAATGGATACCATGACGCAGAAGGAACGCATGCAGCTCTTCGTGAACGAAATGTGGCGATGGTTTGACGTGCATAAGCGCGCGCTTCCCTGGAGAGACCTCGTTGTTGCGGACCCTACCGAGCGCGCCTACCGCATTCTCGTCTCAGAAATGATGCTCCAGCAGACCCAGGTGGAGCGGGTTAAAGTTATTTTTAAGCGTTTTCTCGAACAATTTCCGACTCTTACCGATCTTGCCAGTGCCACCAATGCCGACGTGATCCTCGCGTGGCGTGGCATGGGCTATAACAGCCGTGCACTTCGGCTGCGCGACGCCGCGCGGGCGATCGTGACGGAGCACCAGGGGACGTTCCCGACCGAGATGACAGATCTCCTCGCGATCAAAGGGATCGGGCACTACACAGCCGCAGCAGTCCGCAACTTCGCCTTCCATCTCCCGACTCCGTGCATCGATACGAATATTCGCCGGATCCTCCACCGAACATTCGTGGGTCCAGAGTCCGCTGATGGCACTTGGGCGACGAATGATGCATCTCTTTTAGAGATCGCAGAGGAGGTTCTCGTCTACGCACTAAAGAAGGAGGGGAAGACGACCGCGGACTGGCACGCCGCGCTCATGGACTTTGGATCGATGATCCAAACGAAGAGGAGCCCCAAGTGGAACCTCTGTCCGTTGACACGGAAAAAGATCATGAAGACGACCGAGAAGAATTTTCCAGTGGCCTTCACTCCATCGAAGTCGCTCAAAAAAGAACCGGGGCGTCTCGTCGGTTCTACGTTCATTCCCAATCGCATCTTCCGTGGGAAAATTGTCGAGGAACTACGAGATGCAGAGAAGGGTCTCCTCCTCGACGAGATCGGGAGCAGAGTGTGCATCGATTGGGATCCCGCTGAGCACCGTGCGTGGCTGACTCTGCTCACAGAGAAATTAATTGCCGATACGCTCCTCGAGCGTCGGCGCAATCGTTACGTTCTCGCACAATAAAAAGACGCCCAGTGAAGGGCGTCATCATTCGTGCCGTAGCCGAGAGCACGTGCTCTCGGCTACGGTTTTTTCTCCTTATCCGGAGTAGGTCGTGGATTTCACGACGGTGTCTGGGTACTCGATCCAGCGGAAATGCCACGAGGCGATGTCTCTATCAACCCAGGAAATATGGCTTGCTGATGTGGAAAACCCTGCATTGAATATTTCCGTAAACTTCTGCAGAGAGACCTGCAGTGTGCTCGGGGCGTTCGTTGGAGAAATATTGGTATCCACGACATTCGCGCTAATGACGAAGGTTTGATTGGATGCGGGGTTGATCGCCGTGTCGACCCCAGAACTGAGGAGCGGGGAACACGAAATGAAGAAATTTCCAGAGATAACACTGTCGATGTAAGGAGCGCCGTTCGGGTAGAGCGGAGCGCAGCGAGCGAGCGTGGTCGTGTCCGCTTTATTTGCGAAGGTGAACGACTGCGCATTGATGGCGACGTTCGTCGCGTTCACGTTGAAGATGACGCCGGAGAGCATCACTTTATTCAGTCCGTTATTTGCGTTGTCATTCGGGGAAGCAGAGAAGCGGAATTGTCCGATGGATGAGAGACCGATCGGTACTCCACTGCCGTCGGCATCGGGGCTCGCATTGATGATCGAGGAAATTTTTGCGAGGACAGAGACGTGATCGGGACCCACGATCAATTTGTTCTGAGCCGCGACGCTCGTTCCGATGAAAACTTCTCCCTCGATATTTGCGTCACCGTCATTGGCGATGAGCGCAACAGAAGAAATATCTCCGCGAGCGCGTACTGCACCGCGACCCGTGGTGTTATCCGAAATTGCGGTGCTCTGCACCAGGATCTTCATGGGGTTCCCCGTTGTGCCGCCTGCGGTATCACTCTTCATTCGTGGGCGAACGAGAATGTCGATCTCTTGGTCCTCAGGCACCACCAACTGTCGGTTATCCATGTTGGCACAGAATGTGCGGACCATCTCATTATTCACTGTTGTAGGCACCTGATCGCTTCCGCACCCAGCGATGGTTGCGGTCGCAAACGGCTGCGGATCTCCTTCACGGTAGAGTTCCAGTCGATCGATGGGTGTGCTCTTAAACGGAATAGTCACGCTCAGCTGTAGATCCGTCACGTCGATGTCTTCGTGCCACGCAAGCATCTGCAGTCGGATCGCTGTCTCGCCGAGCGCGCCACCGAGGAACTGACGGTTTCGGACGGGAGTGGCATCCTGTACGACAGAGAGACTTCCGTTCGAGACGAAGTTCCAAACCATGGAAGGAAGAGTCGTCACGGAAATCCTACAACTGTCCGCATCGCACGTGCCGTTCGTTTCTATCCCCGTAAGTGCATCTTCACCCTCTGCTGCGAGATAATTCTCTGCGGAGACATCAAACTGCAGCTGGAGCATTTCACTGGCGAAACTGCTCGCGACGTCTGCACGCACCTCGAAGGACACTTCTTCATCCTCTCCTATATCAAACCCGCCACCCGCGAGATTGCTGAATGTCACACGTCCACTTGCGGCCGCTCTTCCGCTTTCGAGAATGGTTTCTACCTCTCCATCATCATTGGTATCGACGAGGAGCGTGTAATTAAAGGCGTTCACGAGGGAACCTGCGAGCGCGCTAAAACTCGCACGAGTGAGGACAACATCGCCGTTCTCTGCGCGCGCCTGGAAGCGCAGCAGTGTGATTCCCTTCTGATTTTTCACGGCAGTATTACTCGTTCCTGTCGATTTGACTGCGACAGAGAGCGTGACGTCATCACCTTCACTGCCACCACCGACCAGTTCTGGGATGAGGACCGAGCACTCGCTGGGACTTCCTTCACACGACCAACCGTCTTCTCTGTCACACACGGCATTGCATCCATCTTCCGTGAAGAGATTGCCGTCGTCGCATTCCTCATCAAATTCTTTCACGTTGTTTCCGCACTCAGAAACTTCCTGGATACAGAACTCGCTACACCCGTCACCGTCCGTGCGGTTTCCATCATCGCATTGTTCGAAGATTCCTTCGACCTCGCTATTTCCCCAGAGATCCATCACGCAGAGTCCGTAACATACTTCTAGACATTCCTGACCAGGTCGGCAGTCCGGGGGAGTATTACAGACGCCGTACTCTGTCGTGCACGCCTCGGTCGGGAGACATTCACTCGTGGAGGCACAGGCGACTTCCACTTTTTCGACGCCACTTCCACATGTAAATTTCAGATCCACTTCACTCATCACATAGTACGTTCGTCCGCGGATGAACTCGGTGATGCGACCATTCCGCGTGATCAGATCCTCGTACGCCTGTTGGGTATCTGCATCCACCGCATTCAGCTCACCATCAGAAATGAAGAAGCGACCATCGAATGGCGGTTCATTTCCGGTGTACTCGTAGATCCAGAAGCGTGTGAAGTCATCATTCTCCAGATTGAGTCCCAACACATCGAACGTTCCCGTATTTCCACAACTCACAATGTTGTGTTCATCTGCTGTGATGATCACTCCTGCTTCCGCGCGCTCCTTCGTGTGAATATTCACATCGATGCCGACAGCCTGACCTGCGAGGGTACTTCCTGGGAGTCCCGGAATTGGTGGGTGAGCAGAGGTTTCGGGCTGCAGCCACGCCGCGGCAACGGCGAGTACAGCAAGAACGCCGACACTCAGGAGTAACGGCTTCTGTTTCAGGAGATCATGCATGAGGAATGAGGGGATATTAAAGTCAACCCTACCTCATTCAGATCGGGAGCGCGTATTGAGAATCCTTACGATTGTGGTGATGTATTCTCGCGAGGAGGCAGCGTGTGATCGAGCTCGATGCTCTCGGCCGGAGTCACAACGTGAGTGTCTTCCTGCTTCAGAGATTCCTGATGGGACCCAGGCTGCAGCGTGACGTCCTCCGCTTTCATATTCGCGAGTGCAGATTCCAATCGTTCGGACTGAGACTGCGCAGCCTGCAACTCCGGTGCCTGTTGCAGTACGGCTTCTGCTTCAGCCTTGTGTACTTGTTTGAGCGTCGTACTTCCTTTTCTCATATACCAGAATGCCATTCCGATTCCGACGAAGGCGACGATGACGATTCCTCCAAGACGAAGGATATTGAATCCAAAGAAGGAACTCGCGGCGTGCAATGTTTCCTCAGGAATTTCCTCCGCAATTGTTGCCTCGGGTGTTGCCTCGATCGTTTCCTCGACCGGCTCGTCGATCACTTCCGGTTCAGTCTCATCCGTCGTCGTATCCTCGATCAGTGGCTCCTCCGTTTCCTCCGTCGTTTGCTCCGGGACCGGGATCTCCACGGGCTTTCCATTGCGGTAGAGCGTGCGCTTGGCCGGAGTTGTTCCCTGTGTTTGCGTTGTGGTCGTCGTAGCAGAACTCTCTCCAGTGTTTGGATTCTCCGGGATAGTTTCCTCCCCTGCATTCACTTCCGTGTCGGCATCGGCTCCCGTCCCAGCCGAAAGATCGAAGACTTCGTCCGGTCGAAGGTATGCAGACATCGCAACTAAATCGACACCCACCAGCGATCCAACCTCTTGGGAGAGGAAGGCGACTGCGAGGAGTGCGAAGGCGGATGCAGAGATATTTTTGAGTGTCATGTTTGTTGATGAATCTCTCTATTCTACCAAAAAATTGGCATTCTGACAATCATCTGCAAGTAACGAAAAAGAGGCTGTAGAGGTCGAATTTCTCGACGTACAGCCTCCTTTTTTTAAACCTATTTTGCAGCCTCTTCGATTCGTCGTTCTCGGATCACATTTACTTTGATCACTCCTGGGTACGTCAGTTCCTCTTCGATCTTCTTCGCGATATTTTTGGCCATCTCCTCCTGGCCCAGGTCGTCGATCTTCTTTGTGTCGACGTACACACGGATCTCGCGTCCTGCGGAGATCGCGAATGCGCGGTCCACTCCTTGGAAGCCCTTCGCAATTTCCTCGAGTTCCTTCAAGCGCTTCAGGTATGCCTCGAACGATTCTCGGCGAGCACCAGGGCGAGCACCGGACACAGCATCTGCTGCCGCGACGATGAAGGCCTCGGGAGACGCGATCGGAATATCTTCGTGGTGCGCGGCGACACAGTGGATGACTTCCGGTCGCACTTTGAACCGCTTACAGATTTCCACTCCGATCTCGACGTGTGTGCCGGCCACTTCGTGGTCGAGCGCTTTGCCGAGGTCATGGAGGAGACATCCTTCCACGACAATCGAAGGATCAGCACCGATCTCTTCGGCCATCATGCGACCGAGGTGCGCCATCTCGATGGAGTGCTTTAAGATGTTCTGTCCGTAACTAGTGCGGAAGCGGAGGCGTCCGATGATCTTCAAGAGATCTTGCGGGTAGCCCGTGATACCGAGCTCTTCGACTGCGCGCTTTCCGAACTCGAGCATCATCTTGCTTACTTCTTTCTTCACTTTCTCCACGACCTCTTCGATGCGCGCCGGTTGGATGCGTCCATCCTTCACGAGTTTCTCCATGGAGAGCTTCGCGACGTAGCGACGTGCGAGATCGTAGCCCGAGATGATGATGGCGCCGGGAGTGTCATCGATGATGATGTCGACACCTGTCGCATTCTCGAAGGCGATGATGTTACGGCCCTCCTTTCCGATGATCTTTCCTTTCACGTCATCGGATGGGAGCTGCACTATGGTCGCAGTGGACTCCGTCGAGACCTCGGAGGCGTAGCGCTGCATGGCTTCCGAGAGGAGATTTTTGGCCTTCTCTTCGTACTCGTTTTCGATGTCCTGCTTCAAGAACTTCACTTGCTTGGCGTAGTACTCACTGAACTCTGTTTTGAGCTCTTGCCAAAGTTGCTCCTTCGCCTCTGCTTCGGAGAGCTTCGAAATTTCTTCGAGAGCTTTGCGATGCTTCGCAGCTCCATCGGAGAGCTCTGTCTTCAGCGCATCGATATCTTCCTGTTTCTTTGCGAGTGTCTGACGCTGTCTCTCGATGTCTTTCGTTTTCTCTTCGAGAGATTTTTCTTTCTCCTCCAGTCGTACTTCCTCTCGCTCAATTTTTCCTTCCATTTCGTTCACCTGCACTTTGGCCTCACTCAAGATCTCACGAGCTTGCGCGCGCGCCTCGAACTCGGCGGCCTTCGCCTTGCTCTCCATTTCCGCGAGGCGAGAATCCATTTTTTGGAGTTCCTTTTCCTTCGCGTTAATTTCGTTCTGGAGAGAAGAGCTGATGCGCTTCCCCTGTGAAAACCAAAACCAACCAGCGAGCAGTCCGAGTAAAACCCCGCCTAGGAGGGCGAGAAAGACAATGATGTATTCCATGTGAGTAAAGGGCAGAGGATAAAACCTTCTGCACTCTCTCTAACTATCGCTCGCAAGAAGTCTCCCGGACGGATGCCGGTACACGCTCTGTGAAATACTTCAGGGTGAGAATCATGGTCGAAGGCGATAATCAGTTCCGGGGGTGACCCGGCGTAGATTCTGGTGAAAGGAATCGTAGAGAGTTCAGAGTCGCGTTCAGTATAGAGGAGGACCGGGTGAGAATCGAGTCTGGGATAACCGCATTCCGTAGAGGAAAAAACGACACTGAGCCGAAAAGTGAGATTGACAGTTGTGCGAAATTTCCGTGTGGTTTTTACAGGGTCGTTCCACGGAGAAATGGAACGGGATTTGCCTCTTAGTCTAGGGATATTTTCATGATTGCGAGACTTCGTGGCTTAGCCATAGCTCCTATGGCCTCGGTCTTCTTGGTTTGATGGCGGACTATGTCGATTCTCGATCTCGTCCGCATGCTCGCGTGGCTCATCCTTTTTCCGGCGTTCCTCGTAGGGGTGGAGAAAGCACGTGCAGAGGTGGTGATTAGCGAAGTGATGTGGATGGGCAGCGATCTTGGGACAGCGGACGAATGGATTGAGCTCACAAATACCGGGACTGGGGCTACGGTTATCGATGGATGGAGGATTGCTTTCCTCAAAGACGGGAGTGATCAGACGATGATGACGTTTGCATCAGGAGCGTTCCTCACACCCGGGGAATATGTGGTCATCAGCAATTTTTCTGCCGGTGATTCCCGATTGCTCGCCGAGCCCGCTTTTGTGACGACAGCCGTGAGTCTTGCGAACACGCAATTACGCTTACGGCTCTTTAATGAGAATGGAATCGTTATTGATGAAGTGGATGACGGAAGCGGTGCGCCATTCGCAGGAGAGAATCCTTCAGGCACGGGCGCGAAGAAGAGTATGGAACGCCTTGATCTCCTCGCGCCTGGTACGCAGATTTCTAATTGGGCGACTGCGACAGGATCCATCGGGTTTGATCCGGGTGCGCCGATCTTTGGGACACCGGGGCACGTGAATTCAGTCGATCGAACTCTGCGAAATCCTCCTGCTCCACCCGAAGAACAGGAAGTGGAAGAGCCCGAAGAGGAAATCCCCGAGGAAGAAGTCATAGAAGAACCCATCGTCATCCCACCACCGCGCGATCCACCGCGTGTGGTGATCTCGGAAATCCTTCCCAATCCCATCGGGTCAGATGACGAAGAGTGGATCGAGCTTTGGAACCGTGACAGCTTCTCCGTGCTACTGAAAGACTGGAAACTGAAGAAGGGGAGCGCAACGTTTGTTTTTACCGATGAGAGGTTGCAGCCCGGTTCGGTGCTACTTCTTCCGAAGTCCAAGACGCATCTTTCTCTTACAAACCAAGGCGATACGATTGAGCTGCTCACGGGTTCTCTCGTAATCGATCGCGTCCAGTATCCGTCCTCGTACGAAGAAGTGAGCTACGGACGGAGCCCTGGAGAAAGCCAAAATTTCGGGTTTCTCTGTGTGCCAACTCCAGGGGAGCTCAATGCTCTACGTTCGCTCGATCCGAAGATTGTTATCCAGGATGGCGAAACCAGTGGAGAGGAAGCGGTGTCGATCAATCTGGAAGCGAGGGTCGATCGTGGTTCTCTCGAGTCTGCCTCTTGCGATTGGGACTTTGACGACGGCGCCACCTATGACGGATGCAATCCCTCCTGGCATAAGTTCGATGAACCTGGGATCTATGACATCGAATTGGAGCTCACCACGGTCTGCGGAGAGGTGGTTGATCGAGATTTGCGAGTAGAAGTACGGGAGAAGAAGGAGGTGGTTGTGAAAAAGGAAGAAAAAGACGAACAGAAGGACGATAAGGAAAAGAACAAAAAACAAACAGAAAATAAAACTACCCAGGAGCGGGTTTCCGTACCCGCGACTGGCAATGCTTCTTTGGAACCGGAATGCACCTCAATGTTTTCCGATGATATTCATCTCAGCGAAATATTCCCCAATCCTCTTGAAGGTGAAGAATGGATCGAACTCCAAAATATTGGAAATGAAAACATTCATCTCTGTGGATGGACTCTGGATGACTTGGCAGATGGAGGAAGCAAGCCCTGGAAAATTTCTGAAGATCTTGTCATCGAAGCCGGTGGATTTCTTCTTCTTGAGCAATCGAAGACGAAACTTCTTCTCAATAACGATGGAGATGAAGTGTGGCTGCTCGACCCCGATGGTTCTCTTGTGATGAGTGTCGATGTTCCGCGACTCGCGAAAGATGAAGCGTATGCATTAGAAGAATCTGAAGAGTGGTGCATGACAGATGAACCGACACCTGGTGCGGAGAATAGTTGCCCGACACTTTTTCTTCCGCTCGGGGAGGGAGATGAACTCTTCGCACCCGTAGTCTCCCGAGCCAGTGCGAAATCTAAAGTGTCGGGCAACTATTCTCCGCACC
>JAGVCI010000030.1 GCA_020059985.1 Candidatus Peribacterales bacterium
CGGAAGATGATATTTTCTTGGAGCGAGAGTGCGGTGATCCGCTCGCGAAGATGTTTCATGTATCCGCCCTCAGAGTACGAGCCGACGATATCGAGCCGGAAAGGAACAGATGATGTTTTTTTGAGGACGCCGCACGCTTCGATGATTTCGAGCACACCTTTTCGCGGCTTCACTCCTCCGACGAAGAGAATTCTTTTTTCGCTCTTGGCATTCCTCTGCGGCATCAGCGTCGGCCATTCGATCCCCAGTGTGTAGACACTGATCTTTCCTCTCGCTGATTGCTCAAGCGCTTTCGAATGACCGGCAATCTCTTCCAATGTTCGTTTCTGGGTGTAATCACTGATGGAGAGGAGCCAATGAGTGCCCGAGAGCACTCTCTTCCAGAGAAACCGTGTGAACGCCTTGGTAAAAGGAAGAATCGCGTACGTTCCGCAGAGCGTAAGCACCCACCGCTGCGCGGGTGCGAGCGCGATGAATGGGAACGCGAGAGCGTATGGCTCGGTGAGCACGTGAATCACTTCCGGTTGGAACGCACTGATGCGACTCCCAATTACACGCACGGACGAAAGAATCGCGAGAGGATTCCAGAGAAGCGTGAGTGACGGAGGAAGTCCAGTGGTTTGCGTGACCGGAAGCAAAGAGGACGTTGTAGAGAGAAGAATCTCCACTTCATGTCCTTTCGCACGGAGCCCGAGCGCCGTCGTGCGGGCGAGTGTCCCCCATCCGTCTATGGGATCTGCATGCTCGGCGATGAGAAGAATTTTCATGCTTTAGGAGTTAAACGACGAAGATCCCACTCGACCATCATGCGGACGAGTGCTTCGAAGGACACTTCTGGTTTCCACCCGAGAATTTTTTGTGCCTTATCGCTCTTTCCACAGAGTCTCTCGACATCCAGTGGGCGACGGTAGCGCTCATCTTGCTGAATGTATGGCTTCCAATTGTCGATACCGATCTCTTGGAATGCCGCGTCGAGGAAATCGCGCACCGTGTGCGTAGTACCGGTAGAAATAACGAAGTCCTGCGCTTCATCCTGCTGAAGCATCAACCACATCGCTTTCACGTAATCACCGGCAAATCCCCAGTCGCGCTCTGCGTCTAAACTTCCGAGCGCAATATGATCGGCGAGTCCGAGTTTGATGCGTGCGACGCCATCCGTGATCTTGCGCGTCACGAACTCGATCCCGCGAAGCGGCGATTCGTGGTTGAAGAGAATTCCCGAACAGAAGAAGAGCCCGTAACTCTCGCGGTAGTTCACCGTCATCCAGTGCGCGAAGAGTTTGCTGATCGCATACGGACTGCGCGGGTGAAGCGGCGTTGTCTCATCCTGCATATTGTCCGAGTGACTGTTGCCGTACATCTCACTTGTTGATGCCTGATAGTATCTCGCCTTCGGCGCATGATCTTTCACGGCATTGAGTAGACGAAGCGCCCCAAGTGCATTCACTTCTGATGTGAGGACCGAGTCTTGCCAGCTCGCCGCGACGAACGAACGCGCAGCAAAGTTGTAGACCTCGTCGGGCTCGGTGGCTTTCACCACACGCTCGAGAGATTTTTGATCAGTGAGATCCCCATCGACGAGCTGCACACGATCAGCGATCTGTAATTCTTCGAGACGCCAGAGATCTGCATGTTTCTTGTCATGCACCATCCCGTGCACGTCGTACCCCTTCTCGAGGAGAAGTGCGGAGAGATATGCGCCATCCTGCCCCGCAACCCCGGTGATGAGAGCGCTCTTCGCCATGCGTGCCAGTGTAGCTCAAGATCCGGCCTTCGATCCGTCCAAAAGTGCCAATTCTTTGAGGACAGCCTCACTCGTCGCGCGGACGTGTTCGTCGTCGGAAAGCCGCGAAACCTTGTGATCCCACGGGTTCACGACGCCGTGGACGCAAGTGTCCTCCATCGCCTTCAGGTACAACCGACATTCCGCGACTGTCGGTGTGTTTTTCTTCTCAAAAATTTCTCCGATAGCGATCTGGAGATCCTCCTTCGCACGAATTTGGTAAACCCCGCGCGCGTACTGGTAGAAACGATATCCGAAGAGCAGCACTGGCTTTCCGCGGAAGAGCGCTTCGAATCCGACAGATCCAGATGCAGTCGCGACCGCGACCGCACGCTCACGAAGTGCGAATGTATCGGTCGATCGTGCGACGAGTCGCACATTGGGAAGTGCGATCAATCTTTGATAGTACGCCGTGTCGCGACAGAGCCACGAGCTCTCTCGTGGATGTTCCTTGATATAGAGGAGGACACCCTTGGGTAATGCAGCGGAGATCATCTCCGCGATCAGCTTTTGATCGGAAAATGCGCCGGCCATCGGAACGGTGGAGGCTTCTGGCTGGAAATGCAGTGCGAGATAAACGAAAGGTTCTGACCAATTCGGTGTGATCGCGTGCGCGTCATAGAACGCATTGCGCTCGCGGATGATCTGGAATCGCTCGAAGACGCCGAGTGCACGGAAGAATCCGCGCGGAGTGAAATAGCGAAGCGCATAGAACGGCACCATCCACGGACGAGATCGAAAGAGCGAGAGGACGCGATCCCAGTACCCCGGGACTTTCACATTCATGATGGCCGGCTGCTCACCAGTTGTTGCCGTAAGTGCGCGGAACCGTTCTTCAAATCGTTCACTCACGGGAATTTCTTTCGCATCTTTCCCCGCAAACTCTTTGAGGAGTGCTTCGTAGCGAGGTTTGATTCGGATTGCGGAGTCTTTGATGTCACTCTCGAGGAATGCCGTGTCGCGCTCCGTCGACATATGAAAGTAGCGCACCGGAATATTTTTCTGCTTACACAGGTGATAGATGATGATGTCCGGAACTTCGTGCGGGAGCCACGCGGAGAGATAGAGGTTGATGCGATTGCGATCGAGGTAATCATTCCAGAAGCGAAGATGCTTCAAGTACCACTCGCGACGAACAGGGTACGGAATGCTGTAGTTCCATTCTTGTCTAAAGAGGAGATCCATGAAGGTAGCCTCACAGTCGCGCATCTTCTCGATTAATGTTTCGTCGATCGGTGCGAGCGTGTCCCACATGACATCACCGTACCGACATCCTCGGATCTCACTGGAGACAAACCACTGCTGCGCGCTCGCGGGGATTCCCGTAAAAAATTTGGGCGTGGCTCCCGTGGAGATGATCGCGCAGAACTCGAACGGTCGCTCCTTAAGCACCGCCTCGATGGTGCGGACGGAGGAATCGTACGCAAATCGGCCGACAATGGCTCGGATGGGTGCGGCGGCCATACGACCCAAGTCTGGTTTTAACCGAGCGGAAAAGCAAGAAACGGAAGAACGGAAATCGGGTGGTAATTCGGGCACCGATTGCCGCATGATATGCTCCGCCTACAGACAATGTCTCGTACCATGACCATTGACGGCGTGAAGATCGACGATGCGTCCGACGCGTATGTCATTGCGGAAATTGGTCACAACCATCAGGGGTCGATCGAGAAGGCGGAGGAGCTCCTGCGCTCGGCGAAGTACTGTGGAGCACATGCGGTGAAATTGCAGAAGCGCGACAACCGTTCGCTCTACACACAAGACTACTACGATCGTCCGTACGAGAATGAGAATAGTTTCGGGGCGACGTACGGCGCACATCGCGAAGCGCTTGAGTTTGGTAAACCGGAGTACCAACGTCTGCTCAAACTCGCCGGCGAGATCGGCATCACAGTGTTCTCCACAGCTTTTGATATTCCGAGTGCGGATTTTCTCGCAGAGCTCGACATGCCGGCATACAAGATTGCCTCGGGAGATCTACGGAATACTCCGCTGATCCGCTACGTCGCGAAGATTGGGAAGCCGGTGATTCTTTCGACTGGTGCCTCGACACTCGAAGATGTGAAGCGCGCCTACAACGCCGCGCGCGAAGTGAATGATGCTATCGCGGTGCTGCAGTGCACTGCGTCGTATCCTGCAAAATTTGAGGAGATCGATCTCAATGTGATCTCGACGTACCGAAAAGAATTTCCTGATGCGGTGATCGGACTTTCTGCACACGACAATGGAATTGTGATGGCGGTCGCGGCGTACATGCTCGGCGGCCGGATCGTCGAGAAGCACTTCACACTCGACCGCGCGATGAAGGGCACCGATCATGCGTTCTCGTTGGAGCCACTGGGCCTCAAGAAAATGGTGCGCGATCTCCAGAACACGCGTCTCGCACTCGGCTCAGAGGAGAAGAAGATCTATAAGAGCGAGCACCCGGCCCTCGATAAAATGGGCAAGAAGCTTGTGGCAGCGCACAATCTCTCGGCTGGTCAGATACTCACGGAAAAGGATATCGGCATCAAATCTCCGGGCGGCGGTGTCATGCCGTACGATCTCGATCGTTTGATTGGACAGAAGATCTCACACGCCATGAAGAAAGATGACGCATTCGCCATTCAGGATCTAAAAAAATAATTCATTCTCTTCTCTTTTTGCATTACCCTCTCCTCATACTCTTACCGAGAACCATATGAAGCAACCACCGATGCCTATGGAAGACGCTGGCGCCATCGCTGTGCTCGTGAACTATCCCATCCGAAACCCGGATTCGCCGGTCTTCCAAGAGCTATTGGACTCGATTCAAGATGCCGAGGCGAAACAAATTGCTGAAGTACTACTCGGGCGCCGCCGTTTGCACGATGTCGCAGGCAATGCACGACGCCAACTCAATCGCATTTTGGCCTGGAAGCAACAACACGGCTTGTTGGCTAAAACTGCCGATTACAAGGACCATGAGGACGGTGCCACCCCGAACGAACACCATTAACCATTCAATATGCCACTGAGCAGACAAGAACAATTGAGCAGGCATGAGGAGTACATCGAGCGAGAAGGCCTCGATACACTCGTGAACTTCACAGAGAACATTGATTTTAAAGAGGGCGTGTTCGACGCCGTGAGTGGAAAACTCTCCACTCCTTTTCCGCCAGAGGCGGGCGACCTCGTGCGACTCCATCAGCTGATCCGCAGTCGAAAGTCATTCACAGTTTTGGAATTTGGTGTCGGCTACTCGACCGTGGTGATCGCGGATGCACTGAAGAAAAATCAGAAAGATTGGGAGGCGCTCAAAGAGAAACCACAAATCAGGAATCGATTTCAGTTTCAGCTCTTCTCCATCGACGCCGATAAGAAGTGGCTGAAAGAAGTAGAGAAGCGACTCCCCAGTCATCTCGCTGATCGTGTGCACTTGAGTTACAGCGCCGTGCACATCGGCACGCACAATGGACAGCTCTGTCATTTCTGCGACACACTTCCTGATATCGTCCCGGATTTCATTTATCTCGACGGCCCTGGAGTAAAAGACGTGCAGGGCACGATCAATGGTTTGAGTTTCCAGTGTGACGAACGCACCGTAATGCCCGCTGATTTACTCTTGATGGAATCGACGTTCCTCCCCGGCACATTCATCTTGGTCGATGGACGGACGAATAATGCGCGTTTCCTCCAAAGGAACTTCACGCGTACATACGATATGAACTGGGATAAAGAGGGTGATGTGACAACGTTCGAACTAAATGAGGAGCGACTCGGGAAATACAACGTCCTCGGATCGGATTTCTTTTAATAACAGCCACATCCTTCGATACACCGCCACGTCATGTTAGTGTTCTATTTTTTCTTCGGCTCTGTTCCGATTTCTGCCTTCCAAATTTTCATAAACGCTTCGATAACCTGAAAATCTTCTGGCGTATCAACCTCCACACTCTCAGCTCTGTGGAGAGGAAAAATCCCGATCTTCCCGCCGAGCCGACAGTGCAATTTTTTAAATGTTTCCGTGCGAATGATGTAGAAGAGTCCCGTCTCTCCGTAGAGGTGATCCTCCTTCTTCATGTCCTGACGCATAGGACGATGCGCGTAATCGAAGAGTGCTTCCGGTGGATCGGAGTCGCGCCAATGAAAGTGATGACTTTGATACACGCTGATGAGCGAATCGAGTTTCTCTTGCTCCAATCTCTCAAACGCACGGTCGAGCGTCCCTGGTAATCGAATCGGCGACGTCGGCTGCAGAATGATGATCCACTCAGGGTGGAAATTTTCATTTTCTTCGTAATGAGTGACAGCATGCAGCACCGTGTCTTCGGTTGTCGCTTTCGGACCCGAGAGGAGTGGTGGTCGAAGAAAGGGCACCTCGGCTCCGTACGCACGCGCGATATCGGCGTACTCCTCGCTATCGGTCGTAACCACCGTGCGTGTGATTGCAGGACACGCGAGACTCGCAGCGATCGTCCACGCCATCATAGGGTGACCACCGAGCGGTTTGATATTTTTCCCAGGCACGCCCTGCGATCCCGAGCGCGCGGGGATGACGGCGAGTGTCGGCACGTTTTTCGTCATGAACGCTCGTCAGTGTACCGCGTGTGAGCGCGAAAAGAGGAGTTCTTTCCCTGCTTCTTTCTTGTGAAAGACGACCTGCTCCGTTACTGTCCGTTGCGCAGTATGACGCAAAAAACGACGAAAGAACGCTCGAACGTCAGAAAGATCCTCCACCTTCTCCAGGGGATCCACATCCATCCTGCGTATCTTATTCCGCCGCTCGGGCTCGGAATTCTCGCAGCCGCATTCGAAGGTGTGGGTATGGGATTACTCATTCCCATCCTGAACGGGTTTTTACAAAACAGTTTTACATTCGTTTTGGACGCGCCGTACATCGGACCAGTCGTGCGCATGTTGCCTGAAAATATTATCGGGAATGACCGCATGCTCTTTGGTTTGTTCCTCGGAACATTCGTCATCATCTACATCCTCAAAGACATCACGCGATATTTCGCATCGATAAGCATGGTGTACTTCGCGCTTCGATGCATTCATCATCTTCGCAAAGCGCTTTTCGCAAAATACTTGAGCTTCGGTAAACAATTCTTCGACAGTACGAATATCGGCCACCACGCGACACTGCTCGTGGATTTCACGAAGCAAGCACTCAATCCTCTGCAGCACGTCGACCGCAGAATCAACGCGCTCTTCTCACTCCTCGTGTACTTCGTCGTCATGCTCGCAATCTCGTGGAAGCTGACGCTGATTGCACTTCCGCTCTTCGTACTGCTCCACGTTTCAATCAAGCGGATGATCCTTCACATCAAAAATCTATCTGCTTCCATCGCTGCGCGAAGTAGTGAACTCGGAAAGAAAACCGTGGAGATCCTCTCCACCATTCCGCTCGTGAAGTCCTCCAGCACGGAACGCGAGGAACACCTGCTCTACACGGAAATCAGCGATGAAATGACAAAAACGGACTATCGCGCACGCGTCTTCATGGAAATGCTTCTTCCCCTCCAGGAGATCATCACGCTTCTCGTCGCGACAGGAATTTTGGTTGGTGCACTCGCACTTCTCGGTCGCGAGCAGATCGCCTCTGCACCCGCGCTCGTCGTCTACTTCTATGTGGTGATCAATGCTGCCAGCAAATTTGGCGTCGTCTCTGGTTTCCGCGGAGCACTCGCTACC
>JAGVCI010000045.1 GCA_020059985.1 Candidatus Peribacterales bacterium
AAGGCAGAAGGGAACGCAAAACAAGCGAATCGCGAACGTGATCGTTTTTTCGACGACCTTATTTCTTTTCAAGCAGAAGCACGGTGAGCTCCACATTGTGCCATCCCTCGACGCTTCCGGGCTGAAGCTTTATGGAATCCAAGACCATAAACTGCACCGGCCACAGGCGACGCTCGGAGAGCGAACGACCGAAATCTCCCTGGAAAAGCTCGCGCGCATCGCGCAGAAGTGAGGACTGAAGGACGCCCTGAAGGACCTGCTCGAACGCAGGACTAGAGTACGACCGTCTCAAGTTGTCCTCGTGCGCACGCGCGTCACGCGTGTAACTCAAAAGATCGAGCGAGAGAAATTGTTCGAGTGCGACGATGCCTGCGGGGTTCTCTTCCTCGCTCGCCTGGAAGAGCAGTTGCAATTCTTCGTCCATGAGCGCGTCACCAACGGTGAGTAATCCCGCGAGACGCACGAGCGTCATGACCTGTGCGATGCCAGTATCGTGCGCCGCAAACGATGTGTGTAGTCGACGAGCGCGGATGCCTTCGACGGTGTAGTCCTCCGCGTCATCGATGGTGATGTCGCGCGCCCCGGAGAGCAGTCCCCCGCGGTCGAGCGTCTGTTCCAATTGATCGAAGATGCTGACCACACGGTCCACATCGGTAGATTCCGGCAGAACGTACACGGAGAGCTTTTCCCCGAGTGATCCCACCGAGAGCTCCTCTTCCAATTCAGACCGTTCCACCTGCTCTTTAAGTACCGATAGTCGGCGTTCGAGTGTGGGGAGATCCGACAGGAGCGGCACCGAGACATCGCGCACTTCACGAATGATCAATGCATGTGCCGTGAGCAATCCTCCGGATGCCGTGAGCATCGCCACTGCAGCAGCGTAGAGCGCAACTGTGTGAAGCGGGCCCGTGATGAACGAGCGCGGACTCATGGGAGGGTGACGGTGAAAGAGAACGGGGAATGAGTTCCGATTTTTTCGTCTTCCTCACGCGTAAACCGTGGAAGAGTGACTTCTGCAGCGAAGGGCATGCGCTTCATCCCATCCACGAACTCTGCGAGAAGTGTCATGCTGCGTGGACCGACGTTACGCACGTCTCCTTCCAAGAGAAGAGTTTTCTGTTCCTCGTCGTACTGGATCGCTGTGAAGATGACGACATCGTTTCGTCCGCGAGACACTGTGTGTTCGAGATCACGAACATGACCGTGGATAATGGAGAAGGAAGTTTCTCCAAACTTTTCTGAGCGCAGATCTCCGTAGAGTCCTCCGCGAAGCGGCGTGACTAAATCACTACGCTCTTCCTCGAACGCGAGGATGCTCGCGCGCAATTGATGAACATGCGTCGCGAGTTCGAGTGTGTCGCGCTCTTCTCCAGCGACTGTCACCCGCGTCATCTGCGGGAGAAGCAGATACCACGAGATGAGCAGGAATCCGAAGAGGACCGCTGCAAAGAGCACGAGCGGCATGGCAATGCGTCGGAGGATTCCGCCCGGTGTCACGGCTGCCGGCAATCCGATGTCTGTTTGTGTCATGTTTTCCTTATAGTATAGGGCAAATCGGCCGTTCTGACCACGGAGGAAATTTGACGTCCATGAATAAAATGGCAAAATCAAATGAGCTCTTTCTGGAGCACAGGCAGGGGCAAATCCATACTTCAACCGGAGGAAAATGATGTCTATCGTCGTTCGCTCGCGAGTACGAGCCGTGAATCTTATTTTTTGGATTGTCATAGCAGCGCTTGTAGCCAGCCTCATCGGCATGGAACTGCTCAAGCAAAGTAACCAGCGAGTCACCCCCCAGGTGGAAAACCTCGAACGTTGAGCATGGAACATCCCTTGCCAACCTGAACGCCGTCTCACTTGAGGCGGCGTTTCATTAATCGACAAAAAAAGGTATACTGTATTCGTACATTCCCCCTCCCCCGTGGACGATCTGATCGCGAAAATCAACGAGCTCCACTCCGCTGTAAACACGGGGAAGGACTCTCTTTGAAGCGAAGAAGATCCCGCAGAAGTTATCTGAGCTGGAAGCAAAAGTAAGCGCTCCAGGTATTTGGGATAACCACCAAGTTGCCGAGCAATTGTTCAATGAGCTCAAGGCACTCAAGAAACAGTGGGAACCGATCGCCAACCTCGCAGCGAACGTAAAGAGTTTGGTGGATCTCGCGAGTAACGCAGGCGAAGAAGACGCCGCGATGCTTGCCGAGGAAGAACAGAAACTGCGACGCGAGTGGATGGTGCTCGAAACACAGATCTACCTAGCAGGAGAGTTTGATATGCAGAGCGCTTACCTCACAGTGAGCGGCGGTGCTGGTGGCACCGAAGCGCAAGACTGGGCAGCCATGCTCCTCAGAATGTATCTGCGCTACTGCGAACGACAGAACTGGAAGACTTCCATCCTCGAAAAGACAGACGGTCAGGAAGCGGGCATAAAGTCCGCAACGGTCTACGTGCAAGGCAGTCCCGCGTACGGATATCTGAAGTGTGAACGCGGCACACACCGATTAGTGCGTCTCTCTCCGTTCAACGCCAAAAGCCTGCGCCAGACGAGCTTCGCGCTCGTTGAGGTGCTGCCAGAGATCCCCGAGAGCGCCGCGATTGCGATCGATCCCAAAGATCTACGAATTGATACCTACCGCAGCGGAGGTGCTGGCGGACAGCACGTGAACAAAACGGAAAGCGCCGTGCGCGTGACACACATCCCCAGCGGATTTGCGATCGCGTGTCAGAGTGAACGAAGTCAGCAGCAAAATCGCGCGCAGGCAATGAAGATGCTCCAAGCAAAACTGATGCAGCAACAGCAGGAGGAAGATATGAAAACAAAAAAAGAATTGAAAGGAGCGACGAAGAGCGCGGACTTCGGACAACAGATCAGAAGTTATGTGTTACATCCGTATCAAATGGTGAAGGACATCCGTACCGATGTGGAAACGAGTGATACCGAGGGAGTGCTCGATGGAGATCTGCAAATGTTTATCGACGCGGAGCTAAAGAGAGAAGCGAGAGAAGGGAAATAAAATAAAAAAAATCAAAGAAACAAGATACAAGAAACAAAACGTTGGAGCTTGTTTCTTGTATCTTGAAATTTTCAAAAAGGGTCCTCACGGAGGAACCCTTTTGAATACTAGTCCAAGAGACCGACTAAAGGTCTTCGTTGCGGACAGTCTTGCGGCCGTTGGCCTTCGCGCGAGCGACAGCCTTCTTTACGGCCTCCTCAAGCAGCGTGCTAACGCCATCCGGAAGATCACCGGAGGACATCATCCCGTGCTTCTTGATAAGCTCCTTGAGCTTGGAAGCTACAACGTAACTCATGGGAGAGTTGGGTAGTGGATAAAGACGGGCGGAATTGTACGCAGGCATAGAACAGCTCTGCAAGCCCAAATTTTTAACTCCAGGGGTGTATTGCTGAACAAACTGCAATTGACGGGAAGATAGTTTTGGCGCTTGAATTCAAAGAATTCTCATGAGAAACGGCTTATCCATGGGAAAAATCGCACTTTGGAAAAAACTCACATTCTCACGAAGTCTCTGGCGGAGGGAGAGGGATTCGAACCCTCGAGACCCTTTTGGGGTCTACACGATTTCGAGTCGTGCGCCTTCAACCACTCGGCCATCCCTCCGTAAAGATCATAGCAATCGCAACTTCGAGGTACAGCAAAAATGCACTACTCGCTACGCTCGAGTGCGTGGCAAGCCACTCGGCCATCCCTCCAAAAATGAGGGTAGCGATTCCCCTCACTCGATCAATTCACTGTCGCTATTTTCTTTGAAGCCTTGCTACACTCACCTCCATGAATTTCCCGATCGAGATCCACGAAAAGTTCATGAAGATGGCGGTAGAGGTAGGCCTGAAGCCGGAAGACGTCGATGAAAAATTTACGCATGGTCACGGACATGGAGGACAGAAGGTAAATAAATCCGCGAACTGCGTGGAGCTGACGCACCACCCGAGTGGAATTACCGTGCGGTTCCAGCACCACCGAGGTTTACATCAAAATCGAAAAGAGGCGTGGGAGCTCCTCATCTTAAAAGTAGAGGAACATCACAAAGGAGAGGAATCCCAGCTCGCGCATGAGCGATTCAAAATACGCAGGCAGAAACAGAGGCGAACGAGAAGATCCAAAGAAAAAGTGCTCAAGGAAAAGCACGAGCGCAGTGAGATCAAAGAGAATCGCGCAAAAACGATCGGAGAAAATGAAACGACTATTTCTTGATTAATGTTGATTAGACCGCCTTCCCCGCCTGCATTCTCTTTGCGAGTGTGCGGAGGTAGCTGGTTGCGACTCGCATCGTCTTGTATGTACCAGTGTTCGGATCGAACACGCGCTTCTTCTGCACGTTTGCTTTGTAGGCTCGGCGTGTATGACGCAACGAGTGGCTCCGGGTGTTCCCGTAGCTCGTCTTCTTGCCGGTCTTTTCGCAACGCCTAGCCATGACCGGGGAAGAGTACGGACAAGGGTAGGCTCCGTCAACAAAGAAGAAGCTAAAAAGCGGCTTTAGGGGGCATCCTTCAATACGGCAAAAATAGCACGTCATCCTGAGGGGCACCGGAGCGAAGCGGAGGTGCGTCTCGAAGGATGTCTCTTCGGGTGACGAGTTGGATTTTTTATCGTACCCTTGGTGTCCACACATGACTTTCCTCAAT
>JAGVCI010000122.1 GCA_020059985.1 Candidatus Peribacterales bacterium
AGTTCTCGCTCTCCATGCCACTCCCAGATGGAAGCGAAGGAATCACAGGATTGAGCTCCTACCCACCGCTCATCCCGATCGCGAAGACGTATCTCGCGGCAATCGCAGGTGAGTGGAGTGAACCGCTCGTGAACACTGTGCACCTCCTCTGGTTCCTCGCGACTCTCGTGATCCTCTACTACGCGGTGCGCCGACACGCGAGCCGCTGGTGGTCGCTCATTGGTGTGTATGCTCTCACGAGCATACCGCTCTATCTTATCCACGGTACAAATCCATACGCTGACGTCGCGGTGTCAGTGCATGTCCTCGCCGCGACGAGTCTGCTCTACCACGCCGCTGTGGCTACTGATCCGACGCAGATCCGATCATTCCTCCGACTCGCACTCCCCTTCTTTGCGTTGCTTCCATTCACGAAAAACGAAGCACTCCTCATGCATCTTCCCGTGCTAAGCATCGCATATTTGGGTGTCCTCACATGGCACGTACCTGGTCGCATCCTGACGAAGAACAACGCCATCCAAAGCGGAGCGACGTTCATTGCGCTGCTCGCACTTACCGCTCTCCCGTGGATGATCTTCAAATGGTCAAACGGTCTTCTCTTCGGCAACGCTCAATCGATCAGCAATCTCTCGTGGGGGTATCAGAATCTTCCTGTCATCGCGATCTGGGTGCACACATTCTTCGAAGGAAACTGGCTTCTCTTCCCATTTTTATTGATATTGCTGCTCCTCTGGCAGTGGAAAGCCGTGTTACGGTCTCCTCTGCTGCTCCTCTTCTTTTTCACTGGAACAGTCTACGTTGGACAGGTGGTGATCTACACCTTCACGTCACTCTCAGCAGAGGCAATCTACCAAACCGGATACGGACGTGGCGTGGTGCAACTCCTGCCTGTGATGGTGATGGGGGTAGTTCTTCTCCTAAAGGAGAAAATTGCAAAATAACAAATAGCAAACAAATGACAAACCTCAATGATCTCATTTTCAAAATTTTCTGTTTGTCATTTGCAATTTGTTATTTCCCACGAGTCTATCTCTGCTATCCTCACAGCCATGCCAGAGTACGCAGCATTCCTCGGACACGAACCGAAGATTTCCATTGCAGAGCTCGCGGTCACCGTACCGGGGTTTGATTTGGAACATGTCCTCACCGATAGCATAGCTCTCTTTTCGTCGGACGCAGTGCTTTCGTCGGACTTCGTAAGCAAGCTCGGTGGCATCACCATCCTCGCGCAGCGCTTAAGTGACAATGATCTGGAAGTGGCGGACGTGCCGAAGGTGCTGGCCAGCGAGATCGGCGGACTACGAGGAAAAGTGACGTTCAGTCTTCGCACGTATGGAGTCCCGAAGAATCGGGTGAAGATGCTCTACCGCGACGGCAAAGCCACGCTAAAAAAACTTGGGAAACCTTGCCGCTACGTGGGAAGCGAAGTGAAAGCGGCTCCGACGGTGCTTCTCCATGACCTCGATCTCTTTTCCGGAAAGAAAGGTTGCGAGATTACGGTGTTGCAGTGGAAGACCGTCGACGAGGAAGACGCTCCTGTGGAAACGTGGATCGGCCGCACGGTCGGCGCCCAGAACATCAAGCATTACTCGTGGCTCGATATGCAAAAACCTGTGCGCGACACAGGTATCGGACTTCTTCCACCGAAACTGGCACAGATGCTCCTCAACTTCGGTCTCTGGATTCTCACAGATGGAAAGACAGAGCAAGAAGGAAAGAAACGTTCGAAACAGATCGTAACCGTCTACGACCCCTTCTGCGGAACCGGCGTGATCCCGCTGGAGTGTTTGCTGCGTGGATGGAACGTACTCGCCTCCGATCTGTCGCAGAAGGCCGTGAACGGCTGCGCCAAAAACATCGAGTGGATTCGCAAGGAGAGGAAGATCCTCAAGAAAGAGGTCAACTCGGAAGTGTGGAAGCAAGATGCGACGAAGCCGACAAAAGAGAAGATCGCGCCGGATATGATCGTGACCGAGACGAGTCTCGGGCCCGCGCTCACCGATCGCGCAACCGTGAAAGATGTGAAGAAGTTCATTTCAGAGAACGAGCGCCTCCAAGAAGATTTCCTCCGCAACATGGCCACGCAGTTCCCGGGCGTACCCGTCGTCTGCACGTGGCCTGCGTGGAGACAGAAGGGCGGATGGACGAAACTCGAGAAGATCTGGAAGTTACTTCCAGAGATTGGCTACGCCCCGGTGATGTCTGCAGCCGTTTCGCTCGACGATCCCAAACGGTTCTCGCTCCTCTACGCACGCAAAGATCAGTTTGTTGGACGCGAGATCGTGCTGCTTCGGTCCACGAAGGCAAAGCCTGCGTAAAGCGGCACTCACTCCCGATCAAAAAAAGCGGTAGACTACGCTCCACGATGATTCACCGTACTATCGTTCTCAAACTTCTCGTGGTGGCGTTCTGCGTCTGGCATATGACGACAATCGGTTTTTTGAGTGTGGCTGCCACGGTGAAGGGCTCGGTTGCGGAGTGGGTCGATGATGAGATTGCTCCGCACTTCGTCGAATACAAAAACGTTCTCTTCCGGCAGCACCAATCCTGGAGACCGTTTTCGAACCCCGAACGACGAGTGCGCACGTACGAACTAGATACCGCCGTGCAGGGCGGATGGATGCTGGCTGCAAGCATCACGCCCGAAGCGCTCGGGTGGCGTGAGCGGTCGTACAATCTCAAACTGGTACGCAATCTCTTTGGATCGAAAACGAAGAATAAGCGCCGTCAGACGGCGTACGTGCACATGCTCTGTCGCAGAGAAGGAATAGAGCCCGACACTCGTGTGCGACTGCGAGAGACGAGTTTCTTGATCCCGAAGGAGGAGATCGAACACACGCTTACCTACTGGCACCACTGGGTTCCGGAGAAAAAAATGAAGACCGTTCTTACTACTCGCTGCCCTGACGCATGATGCGGCTCCGCTCTAAAAATCATTGGCTCGCTGTTGTGCTGCGGGAAGCATATCGGCGTAGCGACATCGCTACGCCGTCATCGGAGACACAATTCACGCACCAATGTTTACCTTGCTATTGCGTAGCCGTATGAAAAATATCTGGAAAAAGCTCGAGGCATTTTTCTTCTCGCCTATCTCGGCGAGTGGATTCGGACTCATGCGCATCACGTGGGCGCTCACAGGGCTCATCAGTGTCTTTCTGCGATGGCCAGATTTTGTCTGGCTCTACACCGACAAAGGCGTACTCCCACGATCTCTCATAGGCGAAAGCTTCGGAACACTCGAAAACTGGAGCGTGCTCCTCTGGGTCGATAATCCCACCCATCTCTATGCATTGGGGTGGATTCTCGTAGTCGCGTTGATCGCCACCGCCCTGGGATGGAAACCTCGCTGGGCTGTCCTCGTGAGTTTGATCCTCCTCACGTCATTCCATAACCGAAACGTCTATGCGCTCAATGGCGGTGACCGTGTGATCCGGATCATAGGGTTCTTCCTCCTCATCGCTCCAGAGCTCCGCGCTTTTTCGGTGGAACGCCTGAGAACGCAGTGGAAATCCTGGGAGGAGAAACGTGCGCTCCTCGCGCCGCTCAAGATGTCCATCTGGCCGTACCGGTTACTCCTCTGGCAACTGATCCTCACGTATGTGACGACGGGGATCAGCAAATATCAATCGGGTGTGTGGGCCGGCGGACAGGCAGTCGCAATCGCGCTGCATCACACGCACTTCGCTCGCTTCAGTCGCGGAGCGATGGACGTGTTCAGTCTCAGTTCACCCGTGATGAGCGTTTTTACATTGTTGTTTGATGCGTCGTGGGGCTTGCTCCTCTTCCCTAAAAAGTTAGTGACACGATTCGCACCCACGCTTGCGTCGATGTCGCTGAAGCGCACACTCATCGTCTTCGGTACGCTCTTCTTTCACGGAGGGATTTTTGTTCTTATGGATGTCGGCACGTTCTCCATCATCATGCTGGTCGCGTATTGCGGACTGCTCATCGACGACGATTTCCGCGCGATCCGCGCGTGGTTCAACCGACGCTGGAAGAGTAAACCCATCGCCCTTCTCTACGATGGTCACTGCATTCTCTGCCGCCGCAGTGTCTTCACCCTTCTCCTCTTGGATCACCTGAAACGGATCCGACCGGTCGACTTCCGCGATAGCGCTCTGCACAAAAAAGAGGCCCCCGATATCCCCTTCGCCCAGCTCGACCGAGCGATGCACATCCGCTTTTCGGGTGGCCGAACGGAGAAAGGTTTCGACGCCTTCCGTGCCCTCTGTTGGCACCTCCCTGTCCTCATTCCGCTGGCCCCCTTCCTCTATATCCCTGGGGTTCCTCCCATCGGGAGACGAGTCTATGAGCGCATTGCGGCCAATAGAGACCGGTGTGCCGATGGGGTCTGCAGGCACATTCCGAAACGGTAGTTTCCAGACTTTTCCTGTTTGAGAAGCTCAAACGATCCGTATAATCCGCCTCACGTTCCCCTGTAGCTCAGTGGTAGAGCAACCGGCTGTTAACCGGTGGGTCGCTGGTTCGAATCCAGCCGGGGGAGCCAAATATCTTCAATTAGAACCATGGACAAGAATAAAGAGATTATCGAGCTCACAGAAACGATTTTGAAAAATATAGAACGGCAAGAATTCCCACTGAGTAATATCGTTTTTCGTTGCGCGAGATTAGCAAGAATAACAAACAATCAAGCAGCCATTGATTGGTTCAAATATGAGCAGTCTGGTTATCCAGAGTCACCCGGTGGAGGAATTGAAGCTAGAGCATTTGAATTGGCGCGCTTTGGAAATAGAACTTTTGTCAAAAAGGAAAAGGGTGAACAATCGAAAGAATATATGTTTCCACAAACTGTGGCGGAAATTGAAAGTGAACTAGATGCAGCTAAAGAACAAATGAAGGTTGCCCACGACCATGACATAGCAATTTCTTCTGCAAACCCTGAACAATTCGTGATGCCGCACTATGGAAATACTTTGGAAAGAAACAAGCTCAAAGAAACCATCGTTGAAAAATCAAAAAAATTGAATCAAATTAAATCTGCCTATTACAATTATGTACTCGGCGTATATTACGAGATGAAATTTAAGGGCATTACTGAAGACATTTTTCAAAAAAGGAAATTAATTGTTGATAAAGCCTTGTCTCAACATCTCCCAGGGGCAATGGAAAAGTTTGTCGTTGTTTATGAAAACTTAAAATCCGATAAGCCTGAAGATTGGTCTAATGCGCTTACCTCATGTCGAAGAATAATTAAAGATATTGCTGACTTGCTCTTTCCACCAAGCACGGATGAAATTGAAATTGAAGGTGGAGAAAAGCTTAAACTTGATGATGAACATTATATCGCCAGAATTAAGGAATTTGTTAAGAAAAACAAAAGCAGCAAAACATTCGAAGGTTTATTAGGTAGTCAACTTGAGTTTACGGCGGATAGATTGGATGCTATCTACAAAGGTACAAACAAGGGTACTCATGCGAATGTGACCCAAGAAGAAGCGGAGCGGTATGTAATGTATACCTATATGTTATTGGGAGACCTCCTGTCTTTATATAAACCAAGCTGATACAAGTACAACTGCAACGTTTCACAATAATTAAAATCCAATAGGATATTTTTAATATTTACGGATTCAGGGAGCCAGAATAAAATATGAACAGAGCGGGTTGCAGAATTTGTTGTCTGCGACGGCTGGGTGAGAAGTTTACCCTGAGCGAGCCCGAACGCAGTGAGGGCGAGTCGAAGGGAATCCAGCTGGGGGAGCCATTTGACAGAGGCTTTACGTCTGGACACCAATCGATCATTTCTCGAAGACCGGGCGCGCAAGAAGCTCACCAGAGCCAGCCCTTGTCCCACTTGCAACGTGCGACATGAAAGGTATCCCGCAGAACCTCACGCCATGCTGTCGGGCGAGCTTGCTTGGGAGGCGGTGAAACTTGCTGAATCGACACTACATCACACCGGGCTGCGAACGACTCCCGCGCGACGGCATACATGTCCTGGTCAATAGTCGCGAAGAACATGCCGCGGCGCGTGTTCTCACCCCGACGCGAGAGTGAATCTTCCAGGCATAGCCAACCGAGACTCTGAAGGCGATGCTTCAGGTACGCGGGACCCTCACACTCGGGATAGCCCACCCCGAGTGCACTCGTGTCGTGGGCAAAGATGCACAGAGGCTGCAACCTCAGAACCCGTTCCAGCTCTTCTTCGACGGCTTCCAAATGGTGATCACCATCGATGAACACCAAATCGTAGGAGCCTCCGCCGTCCAGCAGATCCACAGACCTGCCTTCGAAGATGCGAATCTTTCCCTGGTCCGCACAGCGGCTCAGAGTCTTGCGCAGGGCGGGTTCGATGACGACGTCACAGAACGTTGCGTGCTCTAGCGTCCCGCGGTTCAGCGCCTCCACGAACGCCGCACTTGTGGCGCCATGCAGGCAGCCGATCTCCAAAGCCGTACGGATCTTCCCCGAAACCAGGATGTCGAACATCCAATGAATATGTCGGCGGTCGACGCTCCACTCCCGCTTCTTCCAGACCTGCGGGTAGGCCGCCCAGTCGAACGGTGCAATGACGCCAGTGTCGGAGGCGACGACTGAGGGCAGCATGGCCCGAACGATATCACAGTCGTTCCTGTTCCACATCGCTTTCACAATGCTCACGCTCACCACCGTCGACAGGCGGCCTAAACCACATCGAGCATTTTGATATAGTCCTTCCATGCAATCACGCACACGCGCTATCAGTCTCACCGCTCTATGTTGCGATTGGAGAATTTTTAACGCGCGACCCTTGGCGCTGCGCAG
>JAGVCI010000100.1 GCA_020059985.1 Candidatus Peribacterales bacterium
ATGAAGTTTCATTGCAGAAAGATGGTTGCTGAAAACTTTAATCCAAAGGCGAAAAGAGAGCTCAAAAAGATCGATGATTTTTTGAGTGGTGTTCTGGGTCACATCGAAGCGGAGGGAACGGATACGACAGGAGAGATGGCAGATGGTATTCTTCGTGCTGGTAACGAAGCGAGAGGAAAAATTGCTGATAAATTTCGTGAGTCTCTCGATCCAGACAAAGATCAGTAAATGATTCAAATCGCCTGCGCAGCGTGTTTTTTGGGAGTGCTATACTACGTCTATTCATTCCCCCTCATCCTATGTCTGACGAGAATGATACGAGTTATGACACTCAAGACGATTGGCACGTCGCGAGAGATTTGGCGAATGCTATGCGCGATAAGGGAGGATCCGCGGATGATGCCATCGATTCCATGCATAGTTCCTCTGATCGTCAGAGAGCGCAGGAGCTTCTCCGGTCGGACGCGCGCGACGATTTCCTTCGCGCGGTGCGTAGACGAAGTTAGGTCTGTTTTTACGCGGCTGCCTCCTGTTCTTGGTGAAGTTTGATGAGCTTCCTCTTCGTGATCGGCATCATTTCATTCACCGATAGTCCCAGCTCCTCGGCCGCGCGAACAATATCTTCGACGGATGCACCTTCGATCTCGAGGAAGGGCGACGCATCTGTGTTTTTTCCGCAGTACTTCGTAATGCGATCAATTTCGAACTTTGTCGTTCCTCGTTCGTAGTGGATTCTCTCCGTCAAAAAATTATCCCGCAGCGAGAGGCCTTTTCCTTCCACGGTTTCGATAAGAGACTGCAGTGTCTGCTTCCCGTTCGGTTTAATTTTATAAGGATACTCGATGCGGTGCTTTATCCGCGGAATTCCATCAATTTCCACAGCAGGTAATTTGATCTTCTGCATCCATTCCAGTGAACGGGTGTCATCCATGAGGTCACGCACTTCGCGGACACGTTCGCTCACATCATTCCGTTTCATCTGTTTTGTGGGGTTGAAACGTTGTTCGAAAATTTCCATTATGCCTACGAACTCTGCCCCTATCTCGCGGAGCCTTCTCTCTATATCCCTGGGGTCATCAATTTTAAATTTTGTTTCTAACTCCTCGAATCCTTCGGATTTTTTGCGGGAAGGCATACAGACATGAAAGGCGATCGGCTTTGGAGAGTCAATTGCGAACGCTCCCTGTGGGTTATTTCCCTTTGACCATCTTCAAAAACTCCGCCTCCTCGACGATTTTTGTCCCACACTTCTTCGCGTCATCAAATTTACTCCCGGGTTCAGCTCCGAGGAGGAGGTAATCCGTCTTCTTACTCACGGATGCGCTCACTTTTCCTCCGTGCGCCTTGATCATCGACTTCGCTTCCTCGCGACTGATCGTCGGAAGTGTTCCCGTGACCACAAACGTCTTCCCTGTAAGTGTCTGTGCGGCATGACTCCCTTTGGGTTGCAGCGCAACGACGCCGCCGTTCTCCATTTTGTGGAGGAGCGCCCGGTTATCTTCCTCCTCGATCCATTCGCTGACTGATTCTGCAACGATCGTGCCGATCCCATCGATCGCGAGGAGATCCTCTGTCGAGAGTGTGTGTAACGTTTTTGCGATATCACTCAGTGTGATGGCTTCCACAGTGATCTTCTTTTTCTCGTTTCCGAAGAGTGTGGCCTGCGCACCGGTTTCCTCCCGTTCTATGGTCATCTTCTTCGATGGCCACTTGATCCGTCGCGCCAGGATATCCGCCGTTTCCTCCCCGATGTGACGGATGCCGAGACCAAAGAGCAGCCGTTCGATGGGCGCGAGCTTCGCGCGCTCGATCGCCGCGAGGAGATTTTCAATCTTCTTCTCTTTGAAGAGGGGGAGAGTCGCCAGATCTTCCGCGGTGAGGAAGAAAATATCTCCCGGATCACTCACGAGCTCCTCCGCGATCAAGAGTTCGACGGTTTCTGATCCCAGTCCATCGATATCGAGCGCATGGCGAGACGCGAAGTGTCGGATTCTCTCATGGCGCGAGGCGGCGCAATTCTTATTCGGACACCGATGTACCGCTTCGCCCTCCGGACGGATCAATTGTGTCCCGCAGCTGGGGCAGTGCTCAGGGAAGTGGAATTTTTTAGCACTCTTCGGGCGCAAATTTGTCAGCACTTCGACCACTTCCGGGATGATGTCGCCCGCTTTCTGTAAAATCACGGTGTCGCCGATGCGCACATCCAATCTTTCGATCTCATCGGCATTATGGAGTGTTGCTCGAGTTACCGTTGTCCCCGCGAGTTGTGTCGGCGAGAGGTGCGCGACAGGGGTGATGGCTCCGGTGCGTCCCACCTGGAGTTGGATGTCGAGAATTTGCGCGGTTTTTTGCTCGGCGGGAAATTTGTACGCGCGTGCCCAGCGTGGAGCCTTCGCTGTGGACCCTAAATCGCGCTGCAATTTTCGTTCATTTACTTTGATGACGACGCCGTCGATGTCGTAGAGGAGCGCGTCACGTTTTTTTCCGAAGTGGTCGTACATTTTCTGTACCTCGGCGAGGTCTTTGCACACACGATATTCAGGATTGGTCGGAATGCCGTTTTCTTCGAAGAATTTGAGCACCATTTCCTGAGAGGAAATTCCGAGATCATCCGCGGCATTGCCGTGGAGCGAGTAACAGAACATCGCGAGGTCGCGCGAAGCGGCCATCTTCGGGTCCAACTGGCGCACTGTTCCCGCTGCAGCGTTGCGCGGGTTCGCAAATTGCTCCGACTCGGGGAGATTTTTATTCAATTTCTGAAGCGACGTCTTCGGCATGTAGACCTCGCCAGAGATTTCGAGCATCTCGGGTCCGCTCATTCCTTTTTTGAGGGTGAAGGAGAGGGGGACCGACTCGATGGTGCGTACCGTGTGCGTCACATCTTCTCCTTCTATCCCGTTTCCGCGGGTGAGCGCACGCTCAAGGACGTATTTTCCCTTCGTGTTTTTGTACCAGAGCGTGATATTCAGTCCGTCGATCTTGAGCTCGGACACAAACTCCAATTTTTTCTTCGTGTCCCCGAGTGCGCGCTCCATCTGGTCGATCCAATCGGTGAGATCCTCCGGAGAAAATGCATCCTGGAGTGATTCCTTTGGCGAAAGGTGCTTCCGCTTGGGTAACCGACCATCCAGCGGAGCACCGACTCGTTGCGTAGGGGAATCAGCCGTAATGAGAGACGGGAATTCTTTCTCCAGCGCGATCAGTTCCTGCTTGAGTGCGTCGCGCACGTCCTCGGAGACGTCACTTCGATTGTCGATGAAGTACGCTTTGTTCAGTCTCCAGATTTCCTCACGGAGCTTCCCGATGCGTTTCTCCGCTTCTGCTGTATTCATAGGTCTAGCATAGCGACGTCGGCATTCTGCATCCACGAGAGGACTGCGAAAAACTCTTCACCAGCCTACGCCCTGCGGGCTACGGCTTGGCAGGACCTGTCGTCATTCAACTTTCAGAAGTGTTGCAGGTTACGTCCGTGGGTTATTACAAAAAGTAGTCATCCTGTAATTGCGATGATCTGCAATCTCGATCATTTGCAATCATCATCACGCAGCGGCATATACGCCTCATGACGATTGCTACCGCCACGCTTGAGCAGCTCCTCGACCTCGATCGCAAGCTTGTGCAGACACTGGGTCAACGGAAAAAACTTCTGGAGGAGTCACGCGAGCGTGAAGAGGGACTCGATCTGCCGGAGGCACAAGTAGAGATCGCCGCGGTCTGGGCAGAGGAGGGGGAGGAACTGGGCTTAGACGAGATCGCGCTCGATAAAATTGCGAAAGGAGTGGCTGAATTGTGCCGTCCAGAAGAGGAGTAAAGAATAGTAGACATTCCATAAAAATGGCGTAGTTTAGGCGGAGCTCTGACATTTTCTTTGGTCATTTCCATGAACGGAGGTGTGTGATGCCGAGTTCCATGAAGCGTACGGTCGGTTGCGCTCTTGCTGGCACATTGGTATTCGTCACGTTTCTCACGTGGCTTCAAAAACAGCAAGCGCCAAACAATCAGGTCACAAAAAATTCCACCGAGTCTCGCAATCGCGAAAAGGCGTATGCACAGGCAGTAAAACTCAGGGGGGAGCTGGTCCCATTGTATTTTTCCTGTGGAGAGTACGTGAAATCCGCGGCAGAAGCAGAAATGCATTTACTCGACCTCGAGAAAGGAGAAGTAAAACCATTTTTGTCTCAAAGAGACCGTGATGAGGCCATTGCCATTCGCCAAGTCGATGTGAAGGAACGAAAAAAGTTGGCCAACAGATTCCTCACGGACTTCGCCACAAAGGCTGAGCGCTTCAACGCACTCGTTGAACAATGGGGATTCGAGGACAAAAAGAATTTGCCCTCACCAAATGATGAACCACTTGTGCTCATCACCGACTTTCCACCACACCTCAAAGAATGAGGAATGATCACCGTCGGGGCACACAACCCGCGTCCATTTGTATCGGACGCGGGGTTTTTGGATATTGAGCAAAACGGCGTTTTCCGCTATAATAATACGATTATGGCGAATTCTCCGGATACCATCTTCGAACAGGCCTCAGGGGCCGGTGCGTCCGACGTACACATTGTCGCGGGGTACCCGATTCTCTTCCGTGTGGACGGTGTGCTGCTCCCACAAGGAAAGGAAGTGATGACATCGAAGGCGGTGGAAGACTTCATCGAGTCGGTGCTTGGAAAAGAGCCGACAGAGCGTCTCAAAAAGGATCGTGAGATCGACGCATCGTACGGACTCAAGAATGGAGTGCGTCTGCGTATCAACTGTCACTTCGAGCGAGGCAACATGAGCCTTGCCGCTCGTCTCATCCCGACGGAGATCCCGTCGATTGTGGATATCGGTCTCCCACCTGCGGTTGCAGAACTCTGCAAACTCCGCGAAGGACTTATCCTCTTCACGGGTCCGACAGGCGCAGGAAAATCCACATCACTCGCAGCGATGATCAAAGCGATTAATACGGAGCGCGCAGAAAACATCATTACTTTGGAAGACCCGATCGAGTTCCTCTTCCCAGAGGGGAAGGGGGTTATCCGCCAACGTCAGTTTGGCGATGACTTCCACTCGTTCCCAGAAGCCTTGAAGCGCATCCTTCGCCAGGACCCGAACATCGTGATGGTCGGAGAAATGCGTGACCTTGAGACGATTGCTGCTGCTCTGACTTTGGCTGAGACGGGACATCTCATCTTCGCCACACTCCACACTCCAAACGCGATCCAAACCGTCGATCGTATCATCGACGTGTTCCCGCCGCACCAGCAGCCGCAGATCCGAGCGCAACTTTCGTTCTCACTCCGCGCTGTCGTTGCTCAACAGCTCGTGAAGGGCAAAGACGGAGGACGTGTCGCCGTGCGCGAGCTCCTCATCAATACGCC
>JAGVCI010000018.1 GCA_020059985.1 Candidatus Peribacterales bacterium
ATCGCCTGTCCCAGGTTGTCCCCGTAAATTTCCGAGGTCTCCCGCGGGATCGACCGCACGCGAAGCGCGTAACTCTCCTCGCCGTCATACGGCTGGAGAAAACTCTGCACACGCACATTGGAAAATTCTTTCTCCGTCGGGAAACGTATGTCGATTTCGTCGGTACCCGTCGCCTCGTGCGGCAGCACCAGTGTCACGCGCACGCCGTGGTGAAGCAGTCCTTGCACGAGTCCGTGACAGGCCACACCCAGCCCGCCAAGACTGCGCGGTGGGTACTCCCAGCCAAACATCAGAGTGTGTAGTGACATGCGTGAAATAAAATTTGTGTAATTTGTGTTAAATCTGACTATTATACCATTTTATGGCATTCCTGAGAATCCTCAGGAGGTGTGTTATGCCCTAAAACAATAGGGCGTCAACGGGTTCCAAAGTACGTGAAAACTGGACTAGAAAGACGAAGGAAGCAGGTTCCTCTAGGCGGTCATCATCGTCCGAATTTTCGCCTTCACCGCGGGGCGTTCGCAGGCCTTCAGCCACTCTTTTTTGATGCGCGCAGTACGTCCAAATTGTGCCTCCACGATGTCCCCATCTTCGAGAGAGACATTGATCGGTGCGGTGCGTCCGTTCACACGCACACCCTTCAGTCGACGTGCGCGAGAGGGATGCGCATAGAAAACGAAGTCGAGTGCGGTCGACGGTTTTTTTAAGTGATAGAGATTATTTTTCTGATCGAAGATCGCGACGTGATCGTCACGGAAGTATCGGCGCAGCGCCTGCTCAAACTGTTTTGGTGAGCGCGCTTCTGCACGCAAACTCTCGAGATTGCGGAAAAGGTTCACTCTTGCTGCATTGGACCGTAGGGCGTACATCGACTGCTTATACGTATTATGTGATGCCGTTCCGTACTCACACGCGCGGTGCATCTCCGCGGTGCGGATCTGGATCTCGATCGGCTGTTCAGTGACACCCGGGAGTGGGTACACCACGGTGTGGATGGATTGGTATCCGTTCTCCTTCGGCGCACCGATGTAGTCCTTCAATTTTCCCGGAATCGGGTGCATGAACTGGTGCACGATCGCGAGTGCGCGGTAACAATCCATGAGATCGGGAACGACGATGCGAATCGCGAGACGGTCGGTGAGTTCGTGAAACGCTCGATTCTTGATCACCATTTTTCTGTACGTGGAGTAGAGACCCTTGATGCGCTCATCAGTTGAGCACGTGATCCCACCCTCGCGAATTTTTCGTTCGAGGAAGCGTCGCGTCTGTTTGAGTGATTGACGATCGAGCTCACGACACTCCGTAAACTTCGCTTCCAGTTGGTTCACATGTTTTGGCTGCAGAATGCGGAAACACGCATCTTCCATTTCGTAGCGCCATGCGTGCATACCGAGACGTCCGGCGATAGCTGCGTACATGTGGAGCGTCTCGTGCGCGATCTGTCGCTGGAGTCTTTTTCCGAAGCGATGGATGTTGCGCACGTCGTTGACGCGGTGCGCCATACGCAGAGGAAGCAGGCTCGTCTCCTCCGTGAATGCGTCGATCACGAGTCCGAGGTCGTGCGTGCTCGCATCGATGTGGAGACGGCGCAGTCCGTGCATTTTCCGAACGAGCGTGCGCTCTTTTCTCTTAAGTGGAGAGACTCTGAGTAGCTCCAATCCTTTTTCATGCACGAGGACGTCGTGGAGGACAGCAACCGAGAGCAGTGCACTTCCGTTTCCATTCTGTTCGGCAAGAACAGACGCAACTTCGAAGCCGTGCGCTGCGTAGTCCTCGCCGCTACGACGCTTGATCGACTGCAGGTGCCGGTTCGCGAAGCGAAGTGCTGCACGTACGTCACGACTCTGCTTCTTCGTCAGATGACGTGTCAGTTTCGCGGTGGTCATTCGTTTCATGGGAGGTTCTCAGCGTAACGAATTTCTATACATTCGGGCAAATGGAACCAAATATTCATAGTTTTCCTCTGGCAGAAGGGCAAACCGAAACCTAGACTGGACGTCATGGAAACGAGAACAGTACGCGCGAGTGACGAACCACTAGTGAACCTGGTCGACGAACAGGGGCACATCCACGGAAATGCTCCTGTCTCCATCGCGCACTCGGGAGAAGGACAGCTTCACGAAGCTTTTTCCATCGTGATCGGACGCAACAACAACGGCGTCATCGAAATCTTGCTCCAGTTACGCAGTCACTTGAAGAAACGCTTTCCTCACGTTTGGGCGAATTCCGTTTGTTCGCATACCCTCCCAGGAGAAAATTTAGAGGACGCAGTGAAGCGCAGACTCAAAGAAGAACTTGGCATCGAGTGCGAACTCACCGAATGTGGCACGTTCATCTACAAAGCTCGCGACATCGGAAATGATGATGTAGTCGAGCATGAATTCGATCACGTATTCACGGGGATGATCGATGCCAAGACCAAAGTTCACCCAAATCCGGATGAAATAGAAGAGACCAGATGGGTCGCAGTAGAGACAGTGATAGAAGAGATGCAAAAGAATCCGTACAAATTTGCTCCATGGCTCGCACAAGTCCTCTCGCTTAGTGCTCCTCGTTTGCCAAAAGCCGCATGACGACTCCATTCCACATCGCGATCATCCCCGACGGCAATCGCCGTTGGGCGAAAGCGCGGAACTTAAGTCCGTGGAAGGGTCACGAGCAGGCGATCGAAAATTTCCGCTCGTACACAGAATGGTTTCGAAAGAATCCGAAGATCGGGACGCTCACGGTGTGGTGTTTTTCCACGGAGAACTGGAAGCGTGATGAGAAAGAAGTCGCGATGCTCATGGAGCTCCTCGAGCGATACTTAAAAAACGAGAAGAAAGACTTCATCAAAAATGAAATTCGCTTCCTCCACTCGGGTCGACGCGACCGCATCCCCTCCTCCTTAAGAGAAGCGATTGAAGATGTCGAACATGCGACGGCGCAGTTCTCGCGCACACTCCACCTGGCTGTGGATTACGGTGGTCAGGACGAAATTGTCCGCGCACTAGAGAAGATGAAAGGAAAAGAGATCACCATCGCTTCAATTCGGGAGAACCTGGATCAGCCAAAGCTCCCGGATATCGATCTCATCATCCGCACATCGGGCGAAACACGAACAAGTAACTTCTTTCTCTGGCAGACGACCTATAGTGAGTGGATATTTTCCGAGAAATTCTTCCCGGATTTCTCGATTGCAGACCTCGAGAAAGCCGTCACTGACCTTGAGAATCGCCAACGACGCTTCGGCGCATGAAGAAATCTGCCTCCGCCTACGGCAAGATCATCCAAAAATTGAAAGCGGGTTTCCTACCCGCGGACCATCATGATAAATAGCACCGCATCTGCCTGCGGCAAGATCATCCTCTCGGGAGAATACGCCGTAGTTTTCGGGTATCCGGGCATCGCCGTCCCCTCTCCACTCCGTGTGAACATGACATTTGAAGAGAATGATCGTGGCTCGGAAATTATCTGGAATGGAATTACCGGCAATGATCACTGGAATACGTACATCAGAAAAATTTGTGAGCTTGTAGGCGCTCCGAAGGGATCGCTCACGATAGAAAATGATCTCCCACTCGGTAAAGGCATGGGCGCATCGACCGCAATGGTCGTCGCACTCGCGAGAGTATTTGGATTGGATCGAGCTCAGGCGCTCGCGATCGAGCATCAGATGAATCCCGGTCACAGCGGCATCGACTTCGCGGTGATTTGGGAAGAAAAATCTCTCCTCTATAAGAAAGGAGAAGAACCCGAGCCAATCCATCTCTCTTTTGATCTCCAAAACACGACACTCATCGACACAGGAGCACCAAATGAAACAACAACGGAGCTCGTTGCGTGGGTGAAGGAGAGAAAAGAGGAACTCGTTGATGCACTCGAGACGATTGGGACGTGCACGGAGAGAATTATTCGAGGAGAAGATCTGAAGAGAGTGATGCGCGATCATCATCGGGCGCAGGTTGCGCTCGGAGTGGTCCCAAAGGAGGTGCAATCGTTGATCGAAGAGATCGAAAAGAAGGGCGGAGCCGCCAAAGTGATCGGGGCGGGTGGGCGAACGGGTGGTGGAGGAATGGTACTTACCTACAGAGCCGCATGATTACCGCTCGCTCCACGCCAAACATCGCGCTCATTAAGTACTGGGGCAATCGAAATGAGGAGCTGCGCCTGCCGGCTGCGGATTCTCTGTCGATGACGCTCGATTCTCCGACTGTAGAGATCACTGTCGATCATGCTGATCAGCTCGAGGTCACGTCATTCAATCCTGATGGCTCACCCCGCATGCTTAAAGATCACGAGAAAGAGAGATTTTCGACACACTTGGAGCTCGCAAAGGAATTTTTGAAGATGCACGGAGCAGAATCTGCCATTCCCTCCTCTGTTTCCCTCTCGATTCACTCACACATCCCCTCCGGGATCGGACTCGCCTCCTCTGCTGCGGTCTTCAGTGCGCTCGCACGCGCATACGCGGGGCTCATCCAAGAAAAAATCGAACTCACCGACGCCCAAGTGAGCGTAATCGCACGTCTCGGATCCGGTTCCGCATCGCGAAGCATCTTCGGCGGCTTCGCGGTGATGAAAAATTCTCGCGGAGACGCGATCGACTCTTCAGTCGGAGAGCAGATCGTCGATGAGAAGCACTGGAGACTCTTCGACATCATCATCGCGCCGAGTAGAGAGGAGAAAAAAGTCGGCTCCACCGAGGGTCATGCACTCGCCGCGACGAGTCCACTCTTCAAAGAGCGTCTTCAGGCGATCCCGGGGCGGATGCTCGAGGCAGTCGACGCCATCATCCATCGCGATTTCGAAAAACTGCAGCGGGTCGCTGAGGAAGATGCGCTCGATATGCATCGCGTGATGGAAACGAGTACTCCTCCACTCCGCTATCTCACCAAGGACACGCTCCGCATCATCACGGAGATCACGGAACTTCGAAAATCTGCTCATCTCCCGGTGTTTTTTACTATGGATGCAGGACCGACTGTCCATCTCCTCTGTACGAAAGAGGCACATGACGCTGTTTCCGCCTTCGCGGCGTCCCAGAAGGGCTGCGAAGTGATTGAAGCTATGATCGGAAGAGGAGCAAAGTGTCTGTAGATGGATCTCCGCTCTCTCCCCGACGGCCTTTCCCCTGCTAAACGTGTTGATGCACGTCGGAAATTGATCGAACAGGAACTGGGAGTGGACCTCTCCGCTCTCACAGTTGATTCGGCGAAGCTCGGCGACGCAGAAGAGAAGAACTGTGAACAGATGTTTGGGCACGTGCCGCTTCCGGTGGGACTCGCGGGGCCGCTCAAGGTCACCATGGGTCCGGGACAGGAGGTCTCGGTCTATCTTCCACTCGCCACGACCGAGGGCGCGCTGGTCGCGAGTGTGAACAGAGG
>JAGVCI010000033.1 GCA_020059985.1 Candidatus Peribacterales bacterium
ACCCAAATCTTCCCCTCAGATTTTTTGAGCGCCTCGAGAATGCGATTCGACTCTTCATCTCTTTGTTGCACCTCCTCTTTCTTTTTACTAGCGGGTATCTCAATCACCTGGAGACGCATACTGTGAAGTAGACGATCCACATACTCATCACACCCCTCGGCGATCCACGAAGTTTTGAGTGCGCCGACGACGATCACGGTGATGCGCTGCATGATTATTTCTTCTGGAGCACACTCACCGCCTCGATGTGCGCGGTGTGCGGGAACATGTCGACTGGTTGGACGGATCTCAGGTCGTAGCCAGCCTTGAGGAAGTCCCCCATGTCGCGCGCGCAGGTCGCGAGGTTGCAGGAGACGTAGACGATCTTCTGCGGCGCATGGTCCAAAATGGCTTTGCGGGCGGCAGGGTGCAGTCCGGCGCGCGGAGGGTCTACCACCATGTGCGTGAATGCGTACTTCCCTCCCGGACGCAGCTGCTCCTCGAGCACTTGCTCGGTGCGCCCCTTGTAGAAACTAATGTTGCCGATGCGATTGGCACCCGCACTCGCGAGGGCGTCATCGATGGCACTCGGGTGGCTCTCGATACCGACCACTTTCTCGCAGTAACGCGCCAGGTACTGCCCGATCGTGCCCATGCCGCAGTACGCATCGAGGAGAACATCTCGGGGCCCAAGGTCCGCTGCCTCCGCGATCGCGCGGTAGAGTTTTTCTGCGCCCAAGGTATTTGTCTGAAAGAACGAGAACGGAGAAATTTCGAACGTGAGGTCGAAGAGTCGCTCCGTGATCGTCGGTTTTCCGACGAGTGTGTGCACACGGGGCTGTTCGGGCTTCTCATTTACGCCCAAGTTCTCGATCACGAGGAGCGATGCGAGCCCCGCGCGACCGGCGAATCGCATGAAGTGCTGGAAGAGCGGTTCGAGTTCCTTCTTCTTTGCCTTCACCACGAAGGCAATCATCTGTTCATTGGTGTGAACTCCACGACGAAGGAGCAGCGTGCGCAGTAATCCCTTGTGCGTCTTCGGGTTATAGACCGGCAGACGACTATCGGTCATGAAGCGGCGCACATCTGCGAGCAGAGATGAGAGTTGCTCGTCATAGAGGTGACAATCAATGATTGGAAGGACCGTTGCCCACTGGCCAGGCTGGTGGAATCCGATTGTCGGGTCCTCGTCGAAGTAGATCCTCTTCCCCGCTTTGTTCTCCACCCGCATCGATCCGAATCCAAAGCTCATCTCCAATTTGTTTCGGTAGTGATAGATCTGCGGACTCGGGATGATTTTGAGAACGCGTCCTGGCAGTTTTTTGCGAATCTCCGGATCCACCGGAGTGAGGTGCTCCAAGGTCTCACGCACGATCTCTTCCTTATAAGAGATCTGTTTGTCGTAGGCGAGGTTCTGCCACACACATCCTCCACAGTCGTGGAAGTGCTGGCACTTCGCCATGATCTCGTCCTTGGACTTCTTGATGATCTTGTTCGGCTTCGCCTCCAGGTAGTTATCCCGCCTCTTGGTGATGGTCACGGAGACGTGCTGCCCCGGGATGGTTCCGGGGACAAAAACAGCCATTTCGCCGATATGAGCCAATCCAGAGCCACCATGCGTAAGTTTCTCGATGGTTACTGTGTGCTCTTGGCCTGGTTTGGCCACAGCGTCAACAATACTTGACATTTTTGAAGAAATACCGTATAAATAGCGACTTTACACCTCACCAATGAGAAGCGCCCTGCTCTCCATTTTCGCGCTCCTGGTCGTTTCTGGGAGTACTCCTGTCCCCTCGCTGCCTGCGGCGAGTGTAGCAGAGGCAATCCTCTCCGCAAGGGCGGATGAGGCGATTCATGCGGTTTCTCCAACACCGAGAAGCAAGGCCACTCGCAAGCAGACACAGACAGCCGCTCTCGCGAAGCGCGCCCTCCTCGCCCGCTCCATCAGACTGGAATATCCGTCGGACACCTCTAGTGAGATCCTCCCCGTGGTCGCTCACCCGGACATTCGCGAGCATCATCAGCGTCTCGCGTCGCAGGTGCTCCGTGCAATGCCGGCGCACTGTCTCAGTAATCTCGAGCGCTTCTACGTTCGTTACGACAACCCGAAGCACCGCGGACTCGCGAGCAAGAGTTCCATCATTTTGGACGGCAACGTCGATGACACCGAGTTTATGGCCCTCCTCGTGCACGAGTTCGGACACGTCGCAGACCTCGGGTGTGTGACGGGAGGGAGAGACGGAGCGAGCCCAAGTGCGTACAAAGATGGAAAAGAAGTGATCTGGAGTGACGACCCGAGCGCAGAGTTCTACGCCATCTCCTGGAGAAGCTCGAAGAAGTGGAACGTCACGACGAAGAAGCAGGATTTCGTCTCCGGCTACGCCGCATGGGACCCGTTCGAGGACTTCGCAGAGAGTTTCGCCTACTACCTGCTCCATCGTGAGTCGTTCGAAGAGCGCGCAGAGGATAACCCTGCCATCGCCGCGAAGCTCGCGTGGTTCCAGAAGTATATGTTCTCCACCGACGCGCGTGTCGCAACCGGAGGAAGCAACTGGACCGGTGTCGTTCCTTGGGACGTGACGAAATTACCATTCACGTGGAACGCGACAAATATCGCACTACGGTAACCCTTAGGATTTCTGGATGATGTCGCACATCGCCTCATCGATGAGGCCTTCTTTCAGGCAGCGCTTGGCATCCTGCTCAAAGGTGAACATGCCTTCTCCTCGGCCAGATTGCAGCACAGAGGTCAATTCCTGAATACGGCTCTC
>JAGVCI010000002.1 GCA_020059985.1 Candidatus Peribacterales bacterium
ATGAAGCAGTCCGCTTCTTCACTCGTCGCCGAGCTCATCGAGCTCGATCCTTCTCTCGCCGCTCGGCGAGACGAGGTGACGCGCGTCGTTGAAGCGCTGCTCGCGGCGCGTCCGGACACCCCGTGGCGACCTGCGTTCGAGAAGGAACTCCTCCGAGAGCTTCGCGCTCGACTTCGGGAGCGTGGAGAAAAAGAGGCATTCGCTTCTTCTGTATCTCCTTTCCCATTCTCCTTTATGAATACACGTTTTATTTTCGCAGGCGCAGGTGCACTCGTTGGTGCACTCCTCGTCTTCGTGGTGACACAGTCGCCTTTTGACGGCGTCATGCCTCTCTCCGAGAGTGACGGCGACAATCAGCAGACGATCACCCAGACTTCCCCGAACTCGTTCGGCCCGCTCGCAAACTCCGGTCAGGATGCTGCGAATGAGGCCATTAGCGATATGTCCTTCCGCTCCCAGTCCGGCGGCGGAGGCGGCAATCCTGCTCCATCGATGGCGATGGACGAAAAGATGATGATCTACCCAGTGGATTATCGTCAGACGCGTTACACGTATGACGGAGCCCTCACCCTCCCAGAGGGAGATGTGCAGGTCTACCGTCGCGTGCGGAACACGTCGAAGCCGTCCGCGAGCAATGCCATCAGTGGCTTTGCCGACGGCATGATCGACTGGTCGTCCTTCGGTTCGCTCGGTGTGCAGAGCATCAGTGTCACACAGCCAGGCAATGACGCGTACACGTTCTACGTCGACTACTCCGATGGATCCATCTCCATGCACCGCAACTTTAGCGGTACAACGCGTCCGGAAATGCTCTGCCAAGACAGCGACTGCTACGAGCGTATGCGTCTCACCGAAGACGATATGCTCCCAGATGAAGAAGTGATCCAGATTGCGCAGGACTTCCTCGCCGATCACGGCTTTGATCGTTCGAAATTTGGTGAACCATCTATCACGGATGATTGGCGCATAATGCTCTCTCGCAGCTCCGACCGTATGGCCTTCTACTTCCCGGAGCAGATGAACGTCACGTTCCCGCTCCTCATTGATGGTCTTCCGGTCTACGAGGAATACGGTACGCCGTACGGTCTTACGGTCTCCGTGGATATCCGCAGCAAACAGGTGAGTAGCGTCTACAACTACCAGACGCTCTCCTTTGAGCAGTCTGCGTACGCTGCTGTCACCGACGAGGCTCGCGTCCGCGAAGTCATGGCGGCTGGCAGTCTCTACTCTTGGACCGATCCGAATGCCGAAGTCGTGAATGCGACTCTCGGTGAGCCGACTCAGGGACTCGTGCGCATGAGTCACTGGGATCAGTCGAAGCAGCTCTCCAGCGATCTCTACGTTCCTGCACTTGTTTTCCCGATCACGGATCTTCCGACCGATTCGATGGAGACACGCACGCGAGTTGTCGTGCCGCTCGCCGCGGAACTCCTCAAGGCTCCGGAGTACATGCCTCTCATCGATGCTACAGTACCGACAACGGAACCGGCAGTCCGAGAGGATGCCGTGATGTACTAATTCTTTAGGCTTTCAAAAAAAGAGAGACGGAGTGATCCGTCTCTCTTTGCGATGATGTCTACTTTCGCACCGACGTCATCATTAGATCGATCTCCCGGATACGCTTCGTGATAGAAGACTCCTGTTCTTTCAATCGACGTCGCTCGGCTGTTAGCTCTTCGAGCATATGGCGCTCCGCCTCTTCGATTTTCTTCTCTGTCTTCTTCAGATCTGTAACGAGTTGATCAGGTGGGTTCATAAGAAAAGAAAGGGGAACAGTACATATTCTGACGGATGCCTTGGCCGCTTCTTACGCTGAAAGATCTTTCCGACGCCAATTTTCCTGCTTTTTTCGTATTTTTGCATTGGGCATCCCTTGTAAATTTTGCGTCCATCTGGTAACTAGTGGCCAAATGTGCCTCGGGAAACGGCGACGGCGCCCCCCCGAACGGAGCGTCCTTTCTGCTATCTTTCCTATACTTTTCTACTCTCGTTTATGCCCGGTTCAGTTCTCCAGGTCATCGGAGCGGTCGTGGACTGCACATTTGATCGCAAAGAAGCTATCCCTGCACTGTTCTCTGCTCTCACCGTGAAAAACGGCGACAGCGACCTCACCCTTGAAGTTCAGCAGCACCTCGACCAAGGGACGGTTCGTGCCGTCGCAATGGGTTCCACCGACGGTCTGAAGCGTGGAACGCCGGTGATCGACACCGGTGCCCAGATCTCCGTGCCAGTAGGTCCAGAGACCCTTGGACGCATGTACAACGTTCTCGGCGACCCGATCGACGGTATGCCGGCGGTCAAAACGAAGAAGAAATACCCGATCCACCGCCCAGCCCCGCTCTTCACCGATCAGGCGACACAGACGGAAGTTCTCGAAACAGGAATCAAAGTCATCGACCTCATCTGTCCGATCCTCAAAGGAGGAAAAGTCGGACTCTTCGGAGGAGCCGGAGTGGGAAAGACCGTCATCGTGAAAGAACTGATCCGTAACATCGCGACCGAGCACGGAGGTTTCTCCGTCTTCGCCGGAGTCGGCGAGCGCAGCCGCGAGGGAAACGACCTCTACTACGAAATGAAGGAGTCCGGAGTGCTCGATAAAACGGCACTCGTGTTCGGACAAATGAATGAGCCGCCAGGACCACGTCTCCGCGTTGCTCTCACTGGTCTCTCCATGGCGGAGTACTTCCGCGACGAGGAGAACCGCGACGTGCTCCTCTTCATCGATAACATCTTCCGCTTCACACAGGCTGGTGCCGAGCTCTCCGCTCTTCTCGGACGCATTCCGTCCGCGGTCGGATACCAACCGACACTCGCAAACGAAATGGGACAGGTCCAGGAGCGCATTACCTCGACGAAGAAGGGCTCCATTACGTCCGTCCAGGCGGTCTACGTGCCTGCAGACGACTTGACCGACCCAGCCCCGGCGACGACCTTCGGACACCTGGACTCCACGATCGTGCTCACACGCGCACTCTCGGATCTCGGTATCTACCCTGCGGTCGATCCGCTCGACTCCACGTCGACCATTCTTTCTCCGGCGGTCGTGGGTCAGGAGCACTACGACACCGCGCGCGGTGTGCAGAAAGTTTTGCAACGCTACAAAGAACTCCAAGACATCATCGCGATCCTTGGTATGGAGGAATTATCGGAGGAGGACAAGCGAAGCGTGCAGCGCGCGCGCAAAATTCAGCGTTTCCTTTCTCAACCGTTCTTCGTTGCCGAAACATTCACCGGTATCGCCGGAAAGTTTGTGTCGCGCGAAAACACGGTGAAGAGTTTCCGCGCCATCCTCGATGGCCAATTCGACGACGTCCCCGAGCAAGCGTTCTACATGAAGGGGGCGATCGAAGAAGTGAGGGAATGATCTTTCTTTTTTCTTTTGATGCTTCATCTCGAGATCATCACGCCGGACCAAACCGTGTACGAGGGTGACGTTGACTCCGTCACACTTCCCACCGCCGATGGCGAGATCACGGTTCTGCCCAGTCACATGCCGCTCATCACAACGGTTGTGCCCGGTGCTGTGATCGCGCATGTGGGAAAAGATGAGCAGATCTTCGCGGTCTCCCGCGGAGTGATCGAGGTCCATAGTGACCGCGTCCGCGTCCTCTCGGATATCGCCGATCGCGCTGATGCTCTGGAGGAGGCAGCAGTCGAGAGAGCCCGAGCACAAGCCGAAAAACTGGTGTCGGAGAAACGAGAAGACGCCGAGACCTTCGCGGAAGCAACCGCCATCCTCGACCGCGAACTCGCACGCCTCAAGACCATCCGTCGCCACCGCTCTCGTCGCGGTCTCCCTTCTATCGGAACCAACTAAGCCATGATGTCCGCCGCTTCTACACCGGCCTTCAAACCTCAGCTCTCCCTGTGGGAGATGCTCGGGCTCGTCGGTCAGATTGGGTACATCATCGCGATTCCTGCTTTCGTCTTCGGGTTCGCCGGTGCGTACGCAGACAAATCTCTCGGGACGTCGCCGTGGCTCCTGATCGCCGGACTCGCACTCGCACTTCTCACGTCCACTATCGCGGTCTTCCGCATCGTGAAACGCGTTCTCCCTTCTTAAAAACTCATGGCTACTCTCACTCCTCCTACACTGGCTTCCGAAACGATCGCGCACTTGGGTGAGCTCGAGATCCGCAACACCCTCCTCATGGCGTGGCTCGCGATGGTCGTCCTCATCGGTCTCGCTCTCATCGCACGTGCGAAAGGATTCCGATTGATTCCCGGACGCTACCAGACTGTGATGGAAATGGTTGTCGAAGGACTCTTCGACTTCTTCGATTCCATTCTCCAAGACCGCAAACTCACGATGCTCATCTTCCCGATGATCGCGACGTTCTTCCTCTTCATTATCCTCGCGAACTGGATGGGGATCCTTCCGGGAGTTGGCACCATCACCATCGAAGGGATGCACAACGGCCACATGATGGATATTCCGATCTTCCGCTCCATGAACGCTGACGTGAACGTCACGCTCGCCTTCACCTTGGTTTCCGTTATCGCGACCCAAGTGCTCGGGATCGCCTCGATCGGGATCTTCCCGCACCTCGGCAAGTATTTCGTTGCGCCGTGGAAGAGCCCGACCGGGTTCTTCGTGGGCATCCTCGAGTTCGTCGGAGAGTTCGCTCGTCTCATCTCGTTCGTCTTCCGTCTCTTCGGAAACATCTTCGCTGGAGAAGTGCTCCTCGTGGTGGTGTCGTTCCTGGTGCCGTACCTGCTCCCGATTCCGTTCCTCGGACTCGAGATCTTCGTCGGGTTCATCCAGGCACTGGTGTTCTCCATGTTGACGCTCGCCTTCATCAAGATGTCCGTGTCGCATCACGGAGATTCCTCTGACCATGCTGCCCCGGGTTCTTCCCCAGCGCATGGCTAAACTTTGTCATTCTTTCTTTTTCCACTTTCTTTTCCCTCTCATCGTATGAAGAAATCTCTCATCACCATCGGCGCACTTCTCGCGCTCTCCCCGGTCCTCGCCTTCGCGCAGGAAGCCGCTGAGCACGTCGCGACCGAGGTCGCTGCTCCCACTATGAGCTTGGATGACCTCGCTATGGCACTCGCTATGGGTCTCGGAGCCATCGGTCCGGGTATCGGTCTTGGTATCATCGGCGGAAAGGCTGCCGAGGCTGTCGGACGCAACCCAGACGCTGCTGCACGCATCCAGACGGTCATGATCCTCATGGCTGGATTCGCTGAAGCTGTCGCCATCTACGCGCTCGTCGTTGCGCTCATCGTGAAGTTTATCTAAGCATTCGTTCTCCACTTTTCTCTATGGAACTCCTCAACACACTCGGCGTGAACTGGACGATGCTCGTCGCCCAGCTCCTCAACTTCGGCATCCTGCTCGTCGCCCTCACGTACCTGCTCTACAAGCCGGTGCTCAAATTGATCGACGAACGGCGCGAGCGCATCCGCCAATCCATGGAGCACGCGGAGAAATTGGAAGTGCAGGTGCAGGAAATGGAAAAAGAAAGGAAGAAGCGTATGAAGGAGCTGGATGATCAGGCGAAAACTTTCCTCGAGCAGGCGAGAGAGCAGGCTGAAGGCACGAAGAAGCAGATCCTCGACGGTGCCAAAGCAGAGGTGGACCAGATGCTCGAGAAAGGCCGCAAGCAGCTCCACGACGAGAAGCAGAAGCTTCTCACAGACCTCCAGAAAACGGTCTCCAGCGTCAGCGTGTCTCTGGCCGAGAAGATCCTCGAGCGCGAGTTCTCCGACGCAGACCAGAAGCGCATGCTCAGCGAACTGGAGCGTGATGTTCCCTCTCTTATCAAATGAAGCTCACCACGCAGGACATCGCCGTCGCCGCGATCGAAGCGGCATACGAGACGCTCGCACAGAACGGACTGGAGCATGAGGCAAGCGCACTCGCCGCGGATATGGAACGAGAACTGCAGAGTCGCCATGGTGCGGTGACCGCAACGCTCGTCACGCCGTCCGGCAGTAGCGGTGCGTTTGCGGAGAGTGTGAAGGCTACACTCGAAAAGAAACTCGGTCGCAGCGTGAAGCTCACCGAGAGAGCAGACAAGAATCTCCTTGGTGGAGCCATCCTCGAGTTCGGGGATGAACGCATAGACCTCAGCGTGCGCGGTGCGCTTGAGAATGCGCGCATGCAACTCACCCGTAGTGAACAGCAATGATGTTTCCCTTTTTCTTTCTATGACCACTCTTGCCACAGATATTCAGCAAACTCTCGAGAAGCGTTTGAAAGCGCTCGAATCTGGTGCCTCCCAGAGTCACGTCGGTACCGTCGTCGCGGTCGGTGACGGAATCGCGAAGATCCGCGGGCTTTCGCACGTCGGTTCCGCCGAAATGATCGACTTCGGCAACGGGGTCATGGGCAGCGCTCTCAACCTGGAAGAAGACACCGTCGGAGCCATCGTCTTCGGAGACTTCTCCCAGATCAAAGTGGGCGACACCGCCAAGGCCACGGGACGCATTCTTTCTGTTCCTGTCTCTGATGGAATGATTGGACGTGTGCTCAGTCCGCTTGGCGAGGCGAAGGATGGTGGAGCTGCGCTCAAGGCTGCGGCGTTCTACCCAGTCGAAAAAATCGCTCCGGGCGTCATCGTCCGCAAATCTGTTGATACTCCATTGCAGACTGGTATTGCCGCGATCGACGCGATGATTCCGGTGGGCCGTGGTCAGCGTGAGCTTATCATCGGAGATCGTCAGACGGGAAAGACCGCCGTCGCACTCGACACCATCATCAGCCAGAAGAGCACACAGGGTGGTGATCGACCGGTCATCTGCATCTACGTCGCGATCGGACAGAAGGAATCCAAAATCGCGAAGATCGTTTCAGATCTCGAAAAACATGGTGCCATGGAGTACACGATTGTCGTGTCCGCTGGCGCATCCGAGCCGGCATCACTCAGCTACATCGCTCCGTTCTCCGGATGTGCGATGGGCGAGTACTTCCTCGATAAAGGCAGAGACGTCCTCATTATCTTCGATGACTTGAGTAAGCATGCGTGGGCGTACCGCCAGATCTCGCTCTTGCTCCGCCGTCCGCCAGGACGTGAAGCGTATCCGGGAGACGTGTTTTACTTGCACTCTCGTCTCCTCGAGCGAGCCGTCTGCATGGATCCGAAGCACGGTGGTGGTTCCATTACCGCTTTGCCGATCATCGAGACACAGGCTGGAGACATCTCCGCGTACATTCCGACGAACGTGATCTCCATCACTGACGGACAGATCTTCTTGGAAGGAGATCTCTTCCACAAAGGGATCCGCCCAGCGGTCAACGTCGGAACATCGGTCTCGCGCGTCGGTTCCGCCGCTCAAGTGAAAGCCATGAAGAAAGTGGCCGGACGTATGCGCTTGGACCTCGCGCAGTACCGCGAGCTCGCGGTCTTCGCCCAGTTCGGGTCTGACCTTGATGCCGCAACAAAGAAACAGCTCGACCGTGGCGCGCGCCTCACCGAGCTCCTCAAGCAGAACCAGTACGAGCCAATCCCCGTCGCTGAACAGGTGATCATGCTCTACGCCGGCGTCAACGGACACCTGGATGCGGTTCCTGTCCTCGAAGTGCGCTCGTTCATCCAAGCGCTCATCGAGCGTGCACGCACGAAGCACGCGGCACTCGTGACTCAGCTCTCCAAGGAAATCACCAAAGAAGCCGAGGAAGAACTGAAGAAATTGATCGCTGATCTCCTCGAGCAGAAGGGATTTGCGGCCGCGTAAGTATCATCCCCCTTTGATTCTCACTCATGGCTCGTAGCCTCCGCGACCTTCGGCAGAAAATAAAAGGCATCAAGGCCAC
>JAGVCI010000054.1 GCA_020059985.1 Candidatus Peribacterales bacterium
CAGCTGAAGAAAGACGGCATCGATAAGCTCGTGGTGCCATCCACTGGTTGGCCGCACCATCCAGGCGCACGATAAGAGGATTTCGAGGAGATCGAAGCCTTCGAAGAAAACAGGGATCGTCGAAATCCTCGATTCCGTCGATTCCCTCGAAATCTTTCTTCATAATAGATTCAGATGCTGATCCATCGTCTACAAAGGCGCATATCTAAATCAACCGATTGGTTTCGCGGATGGTTCGCTCTGTCACTTCTTTTGCCAATTCACAAACTCTTCAAAATCCCTGTGAGGAATATGAATCGCTTTGATTGGCGCGTTCCTTTCATTGAGAGACGCGAATACTCGCAGAACCAGGAAGACGGAATCATCCACGCAATTTTTTCTTTGATCGGAACGACGAATAAATATTACGTGGAGTTTGGTGGAGAAGACGGCATGCAGTGCAACACGCGGTACTTACGACAAAAAGGATGGAACGGACTTCTCATGGATGGCGAGCACGATGATCCAAGTCTCAATCTGCATCGCGAGTTCATCACCGCAGAAAATGTGGAAGATCTTTTTACGAAGTATTACGTTCCACAATCTTTTGATCTACTCTCGATCGACATCGATGGAAATGATTATTGGGTGTGGAAAGCGATCACTCATTTTCAGCCACGCGTCGTGATCATGGAATACAACGCTAGTCTTCCACCAAATGAAAGTAAGACCATTCCGTACAATCCGACATTCGTCTGGGACAAAACGGATTACAGTGGAGCGAGCTTGCTTGCTTTGAAAAAATTAGGAGAGGAAAAGGGGTACACACTCGTCGGAACCGATCGTCACGGCGTAAACGCATTTTTCGTGCAAACCGCATTACTAAAAGGAAAAATTATTCCTCCACCATGGCCACAAACGTATCGCGCTCCAGGTTATAAAGGAAAAACCGGAGAAGCCGGCCGACACAAAAAAGACCCACTCAATCGTCCGTGGGTCACGATTTAACGAGCTAGCGGATCACATGTAGAAGATATTTGAGAAACGGTGTGAGCTGAATCGGCATCGATTCCACTTCATAATGAACCGATTCAATTCTTGGTGACGCATCGAGAATTTTCCTCGTCTGCTCATCGGAATACCCGATGATGTGCGTGACGCCATAATGATCGAATGGCTCCTGTAGTTTCCCAATCATACTCAGACGATCGATTGTTTCTTCGTGTAGAACAACCGACGACCTCTCGGCAAAGAAAAGAAGATCGGGACGACGCGGATAGGCAACGATCGCATCCTCGGGCAGTGCATTCACAACTGCTGACGCACTGTAACTTTCCGGAACAATCGAGGAGGCGTAGAGCCGCGCAAATTGTTTGCGATTGGCTTGAAGAAGTTGCAGTGCCATCGCCGTCGTCATCAAGACGATGAGAAACGAGACGGAAACTTTTTTCCAATCCTTTTGCACACTCGTCGCAACAGAGATCACACCGACAGCGGCGAGAAGCGCTAAGACCCAACCAATATCCATCAAGTGATCGCGCGAGAAGTGGAGAACGTAACGCAGCAAAAATTCCATGGTCAACCAGAGACCAGTACACGCGAAGAGCAGCACGTGATGTTTCTTCCGCGTGACCGCGATCCCCGGAATGACGAAGAGCCAGAGGAATACACCCCCCATCGTATCCATCAAGAAGAGTGCGGGAATGCTGTTGAGAAAATTCCATGTATCGCTCAAGAAAAGTGTGAGGAGGCCATCATCGGAAACACCGAAGATCCTGCGGTAGTTCGCATCACTCTGACTTTCCAGAAATGACGCATCCTGCGCACGGTCGCGAATTATTTGATCGTATGCCTCGCGGTCGAACTCATATGTATAGTCATCGGGGTAGAGATGGCCTGTACCGGGAAGCGAACTCTGGAGTGGAGCGATGAAAGCGAGTGTAAGCGATTCATTTTTCTGATTTGCATTCCACAGATGCGGCGTGACAAAGATTCCCCATGCGAGCACACCGAAAAGTCCCGCTTCAAGCACTCCTCTCTTCCAGTTTTTTCGGTGCAGCCACACGTAGAGGAAAAGCATCCACGGGATGAATGTAATGAACGCATCTTTTGTGGCGAGTGTTGCACCGAAGAAGATGCCACTGAGGATGATTGCGGCAATGTGATTCCTTTTCTGGAGTTCGATGAATGACGCAAAGCTGAAGAAGAGGAAGAGAAATGCAGTCGAGTAACCGCGCAGCCACACGACTTCCAGCCACATTATCGGGAAGAAGCTGAGAATGACGGTCGCGACCCACGCTGTACGTGCATCGAAAAGTCGATACACGCTCCACCACCAAGGAAGAAGAGCGAGTGCGAAATAGAATGCACTTACCGCAGTCCAACAGATAACATCATTCCACCCGATACAAGCGGAGAAAAACCAGAGAAGGAGTGTCGTGAGTCCCCCGGGAATTATTCCTGTCTCGGCAAACATCTTCGCATGAGTAATGTGTGCGGAGAGCGCAGGTGGAAAACCAGCGAGTAAGACCGGCAGCATCCACACGCCGACCATCGCCACGGCAAAACAGCAGAGAAGAACCATATGTCCCCGGAGCGAGAGACGCGAAAACTTCATGACGGAGCATAGAATAGCGAAGAATCCGGGGAGTGACACCGAACAAAAGAACCCATACCATCCCGCCGATGGCAAAGAAGCACTATCTCTGGCTCTTAAAGGGAATTGGCATCGCTATCTTTCTCTGGATTTTCAGCCAGATTGATTTTTTTGAGGTGACGGAAACGATCAGGGAGGCAGATCCACTCCTACTCGTCGTATCCTTGTTCGTCCTCCTCTCTATCTGCGCAGTGAAGTCGGTGCGCTTCGCCGCGATCACGCGGAGTGCAGGTGGAGAGATGTCGCTCATGAAGGCGTTCCGTCTTTTCATCATCGCAATTTTTCTCTCGACGATCACGCCAGGAAGAATTGGCGATCTCGGACGCGCGGTGTACTTAAAAAATGATGGGATGAATGTGAAGACCGCGATGAGTGTGGCGTTGATCGATCGTGTGGCAGATCTCATCGTGCTCACGTCTCTTTGTGTCGTGAGCGCGTGGTATCTCTTTGGAAATTTCTGGGGACTCATCGCACTGCTCGTTTTAGTCGTCGGAATTTTTGCGATGCGGCTCAGTCTCTCGTGGACGAAGATGAGTGACGCACGAAAAACGTGGCTGCAATTTCTCGACGTCGTGAGTCGACCGACGATGTTGTTCGCTGTCTTGAGCACGACACTCCTCGGATGGTTTCTCCACTTCGTCTGGTGCGTGGCCATTGCCGAGAGCATAGGAATCGACGTGCCACTCCTCCCCTTCGCCGCGAGCATCACCCTCACGAGTGCAGTCACCATGTTCCCGATCGCACCAACGGGGCTCGGTACTCGCGAAGCCGCTCTCCTCTTCTTTTTGGGGCCTTTCGCGGTAGAAGCACCAAAAGCTGTCGCCTTGGGAATCCTGATGTTTGCGAGCTACATAGTCTGTAGCCTAATTGGAGGATTCTGGTGGCTGCGTGGGGTACGCTCTGCGGCATGAAAACGTGGACGCTTGCCGATGTTGCTGGCCATTGGGACAGGAGTCCCGGTTACGATCAGATCAACGCAAAGATCGATTCTTATTTCCGAAGATTCACCGATAGTGCGCCGCTCTTCGCACTTCCTGAGAATGCAAAAGTTCTCGACGTCGATTGTCGCACAGGAAAGGGCACAATTTTTTTCAAAGAAAAATTTCCGACGGCGGAGTTCACCTGTATGGCATCAGCCCCTACTTTTAAATCACGCGCGGAAAAAAATTTGAGAGATCGAAACATCGATGCGAAAGTTCATCTGCTCTGTGATCCCCCGTTTCCATTCACTGATGAATCGTTTGATGCGGTGCTCTCCTACGAGACACTCGAACACATTCCATGGCCGGAGCGATACCTCGAAGAACTCGGACGCGTGACGAAACCTGGCGGAGTACTGGTACTCACGACACCCAACGTTCTCTGGGAACCGGTACACTGGCTCTCGGCGACGCTGCATCTCGATCATGGTGAAGGTCCGCATCGCATGGTTCCGCGTAATGAAATCTTGGACGGTCTCTATCGCGCTGGGTTTGATGTCCGCATTGAGCGAACATTTGTGTTGGTACCTGCGGGACCGAGCTTCCTGCTCAAGTTTGGACGATGGTTGGAGTCTTGGCTCCCGAAAGCATTCTTGCGAGCATTCGCCCTACGTCGCACGTATATCTGCACGAAGACCGAGGACCCGTGGTGGAGAAAACTGCAGGTGCACGTCGTGGACCCGGGGCTCGAGACACAGTGCGGCACCGCGGTTGGACTCTCGCAGGGCACCCTCTGCTACACCGAAAAAAATGGAATCCCCGTGCTCACACGCACTGAGGAAGATTCTCCCGTTCCGCGCGCAGCGTTCGAAGGATGCGCCGCACATGAGTGTAATTTCCCGCGACTCAATGATTTTCTTTTTCATAAGCAGCCGACGAATTGGTTGTCTGGTGTTGTAGAAAAATCGTACGTCGGATACGCAAGTGAAGACGGCGTGCGACGCGCAGGCGCATCAGGTGGTGTCATCTCGCGCGTGCTCATTCATCTTTTGGAAAGCAAGATGATCACGGGAGCAGTCTGTCTGAAGATGGGCGCGCGAGTTCCCCACAGAGCTGAGCCAGTGATCGCACGAACAAAAGAGGAAGTTCTCGCGTGCGCGCAGAGCGTGTACTCCGTGACGCCGGTGAATACGATTCTCTCTGAGCTCGAGCATGAAGAAGGACCGCTCGCTTTCGTCGGACTCCCCGACCAGGTCGCGGCCATCCGCAAACTCCAGAAGATGAATCATCCGTCCGTGCGAAGCATTCGATTTGTGATCGGACCGTATACAGGCACGCAGATGTATTTCGAGGCTATTCGCAGTTTCCTACGGAGTCACGGCGTGAAGAGTGAAAATGAAATCGCCGAGCTCCGGTACCGTGCAGGTGAATGGCCGGGGCATCTGCGCATCACACTGAAGACTGGTCGTGTGCTCGAGGCGGAAAAATTCCACTACAATTATTTGATTCCGTTCTTCATCACACAGAGTTCTCTTCAACTCGTTGATTTCACCAATGAGCTCGCGGATATTTCTGTCGGTGATGCGTGGAGTCCGAAGTACGAATCGCAAGGTGGTGGATACTCCGTGGTGCTCGCTCGCTCGCCAGATGCGGTTCACCTGCTCGAAACCATGCGCGCAGCGAATGAACTCTCGCTCAAAGAAATTTCTCTCCCCGAGGCTCTCGACATGCACGGACACATGCTCGACTTTAAGAAGCGTGGATCTTTCATCCGAAATAAGTGGCGACACACCGAGCCGAACTTTGGATATCGACCCACACATATTCCTGCTTCGCGTTACATGATTGAGCGAGTGCTCTGGTTGATTTTTGCGATCGGACGAAAACCATTCGCACGTTGGACGGTGGAGCATCTCCCAATCTCTGTCGTCGGTCCGTGTTTCAATGTTCTGCGGAAGACCTGGAAAAATCTCTCCAAACCGACCAAGAGGAAGGGGTTACGCAACATGCAGTTCACCGTAGAGTGAAGCCAGAAACTGGCCAATCCGTTGGTTACGCAATGCTAAAACCGATAGGATCTGCCCATGATCACTCTGATCATCCCCGTCTTCAACGAAGAGCAATCGATTGCCGAGACGATTCGTCGTGGAGACGAAGCGCTGAAGAAGACCGGGAAGGACTATGAGATTGTCGCGGTGAATGACGGAAGTTTCGATCGCACCGCAGAAATTTTGCAGAATACGAAAGTGCCGTCGCTCACCGTGATCACGCATTCGATCAATCGTGGGTACGGCGCATCGATGAAGACGGCCATTCGTCGCTCACGCGGAGATATTTTTGTGACGACCGATGCGGATGGAACCTATCCGATCGAAGAAATTCCGATGCTGATCGATCATCAGCAGAAAACGTCTGCGGACATGGTGGTTGCCGCACGCACGAAGAAGGGCGCGAAGATTCCATGGAACCGTCGTCCAGCGAAAGCCGTCATCCGTCTGCTCTCTAATTTCCTCGTGGGAAGAAAAATTCCGGATAACAATTCCGGAATGAGAGTATTCACGCGTTCGCTCGCGGAAGAATTTATGCATCTCTATCCGAATGGGTTTTCATTCACACTGACGATCACGCTCGCCTCACTCACGAGTGGATACCTTGTGGAGTTTGTGCCCGTGGATTACTTCAAGCGAACCGGAAAGAGTTCCATGTCTGCGGGATTCAACGGCGTGAAACACTTCGTGGATTTCCTCATGCTCATCGTGCGCATCATGACGTACTTCCGTCCCGCGCGATTCTTCCTCTGGCCAGGTGTGCTCTTCTTTTTGGCTGGTATCGCACTCGCGGTTTACACCCTCACGATTGACAGAAACGTTTCCGACGCCGGTCTGCTCCTCATCGTGACGGGTATTCAAATTGGTCTCTTTGGGCTTCTCGCTGAGGTAATCGTGAGGCACGGTCACCGCCAATAGAGGTCAAACTGCAATGTGGTGAAATAGAGAATGGATGGCCTAAAAAAGGTCAGAAAGTCCCTTTTTCGTTGTTGACGTAGAGGTTTCCTCGACTACAATGACCCAGCTCTATCGCACATTGGCGCTCGCGTCGCTGTGCGTGGGCGTGGTTTTTCCAGCCCGTGAGCGCTTCATCCATCATGTTGTTTCTCTTCGCGAGACGCTTGTGGGTGAGATCCCGCGTTCATTCACAGCATTGCAGAGTAGAGAAGTGTGACCTCTTCGAGTTGGATTTATTCCGCTCGTAAGATTAATTTGAATTTTTAAACTAGGTTTTCTTTGACCAAGAACTGGTCAAATTTCTTCTTTTTGAAGAGTTTGATCCTGGCTCAGAGTGAACGCTAGCGGTGCGCCTAACACATGCAAGTCGCGCGAGGCTTCGAGCCGAGCGGCGAACGGCTGCGTAACACGTTGGAACCTGCCCCAGACTCAGGGATAACCCCGCGAAAGCGGGGCTAATACCGGATGGTCCCGCAAGGGTAAAGCTTTTGCGGTCTGGGAGGGGCCTGCGGCCTATCAGCTAGTTGGTAAGGTAATGGCTTACCAAGGCTATGACGGGTAGCTGGATTGAGAGATCGACCAGCCAGAATGGGACTGAGACACGGCCCATACTCCTACGGGAGGCAGCAGTGAGGAATCTTCCGCAATGGGGGCAACCCTGACGGAGCGACACCGCGTGAAGGATGAAGCCAGTTTCTGGCGTAAACTTCTGTTGTGAGGGACGAAATTTTTGACGGTACCTCACGAGAAAGCACCGGCTAATCCCGTGCCAGCAGCCGCGGTAAGACGGGAGGTGCAAGCGTTACTCGGAATTACTGGGCGTAAAGCGTCCGCAGCCGTTCTCGTAAGTCTGGTGTAAAAGCACGGAGCTCAACTCCGTGTACGTGCCGGAAACTGCGAGGATTGAGTCACCCAGAGGCAACTGGAATGCCATGTGTAGGGGTAAAATCCGTTGATCCATGGTAGAACGCCAAAAGCGAAAGCAGGTTGCTGGGGGTGTACTGACGGTCAGGGACGAAAGCGTGGGGAGCAAACGGGATTAGATACCCCGGTAGTCCACGCCCTAAACGATGCGTGCTCGGTGTTGGGAGTTTTCAATTGCTCTCAGTGCCTTAGCTAACGCGGTAAGCACGCCGCCTGGGAAGTACGGCCGCAAGGCTAAAACTCAAAGGAATAGACGGGGACCCACACAAGCGGTGGAGCGTGGGGTTTA
>JAGVCI010000016.1 GCA_020059985.1 Candidatus Peribacterales bacterium
TCGCGTACGAAGATGAGGATCACAGTCGTCATCACCTGAAAGACTTGGAGATTACGCTCGAACGTGGGAAGAAAATTGCGCTCGTCGGAGAGAGCGGATCCGGAAAGAGCACGCTCATGAGTCTTATTCGTGGACTGCACATGACCGATAACGTCTCCGTTCGTTGTGATGGGAAGGAATTACCGGAGAAGCTCCGTTCTCTTGGCGGACACACCACGCTCATCCCGCAGGATCCGGAACTCTTCTCGAATACGGTGGAGTACAACGTGAGCGTCGATACCGAACAGTCCGTTACTGAGTTGATGCAGGACATCGACATCGCGTGTTTCACTACCGTGCTCGATCGATTGCCGCAGGGACTAAAGACGAACATCGCGGAGAAGGGAGTGAACCTGAGCGGAGGAGAGAAGCAGCGACTCGCACTCGCACGTGGAATTTTTGCCGCGAAGCAGAGTGACATCATTCTCTTAGACGAGCCGACATCGTCGGTGGACTCCATGAATGAGCTCCAGATCCATAAGAATATCTTCGCTCGGTTCCCGGACCGTTGCATCGTCGCTTCCATTCATCGTCTCCACCTCCTCCCGCTCTTCGACGAAGTGTATGTCCTGGAGAAGGGGAAGCTCATCGAACACGGAAAGCCGCAAGACCTTATGCAAGGCCAGGGTCTTCTCGCAAAAATGTGGAAGGCGTACGAAACGGAGCGGAGGACCGGAAGTGCGAAGTAGCACCAGCTTCCAAAAAAAGCCGGCGCATCCCGCGTCGGCTTTTCTGTATGAGTGACATCCTTACATCGGCGGCATCTGCTGCATCATTTGCTCCATCATCGCGGAGATATCCTGGAACTCCACGTTCGATGGGGGAGTGAACATGCGGTTATCCGCTCTCCACGATGTGCAGCGGTACTCCATCGGGTCGTCCAAACTCGGTTCATTCTCGTTTTGATCCACTGGTTTCATTTCATCATCGAGTGCGATCTTCGTCCCCTCGGTCTGTGATGGGAATCCCCACGTGTATCCGAAATCACCGTCACGGATCATATGCATTTGCATGTCGCCATATTCCTCCATGTGCAGCATGAACTCGCCGCGCATGTTTCCGTTCCGTGCGACGTAGACTGTTCCTTCCATCGTGCCTGTGTCGTCTGTGCGTGTGAACGTGCACATCGCATCGCGACCTCTCTGCATCAGTTCATTGAGTCCTCCTGTAAAATCTTCGGTTGTGGTCTGTGTTTCCGTCTGTGTCTCCATCGCGCTGTCCGTGTTCTCCGCTGGTGGCTGACACGCAGCGAGGGTGAGGGTGAGAGCGCCCATGGCGGTCAGTGCTTTCCAAGTGCGAAAATTCTGCATCGTGAGAATGGGGGAAAAACGGCGCGATCGTACCATAGGCGACTTTCCCGACAAATCTATTCACCTGCCGCGAATGCACGAGTACCATCAGTTCTATGCGATTTTTAGCACTCGAGACGGACAAGCAGCGGATCATCAATGAGTTCTGCAATGAGGGAGAGGAGATCCTCCTCATCACGTACTACCACGGACTCTCGTTCCTCTTCGCCATCTTCCGCGACCTCCTCGCGACTCTCGTCATGCTTGCGCTTGGCTTCGGTGCATGGTGGTTCGAGTTCCCACTCGTCTGGAGTATCGCCATCCTGTTTTTCACGTGGCTCTTCTTCGTCTCGTTCAACATTCTTCGTGCGTTCCTCGATTGGTGCTACGACATGATCATCGTCACGACGGACAAAGTGATCTTCATCGATCAGTCCTCACTTTTCGCGAAGTCGATCAATCCGATTCACGTGGAAAATATCGGAGGCATCAGCACCAAGACGCAGTACTGGAACATCTTTCCGTTCGGCATCCTCACGGTGAACCTGAAAGAAGGACTTGGTGGAGATACAGTCGAGAAGCGCTACGTCCCGCGTGTGGAAACCGTCGCCAGTGAAATCAGTGAGGCGATCACGGCCTTCCAACGTCGGCGCGTGGTCCACGCATATAACCCGAGTGACCTTCGTGGCTTTGCTTCGCCTACAAGTGCCGGCGTAGTGCCTCCACCTGAGACGCCGAAAGAAGGAGCGTGAGCTCTTCGTCACTCGCACTGCGGATATTGCTCACCGTTCCAAACTTTTTGAGGAGCGCGTCCTTCGTTTTGTCACCGATACCTGGTACTTCGTCGAGCGCCGAGGCAATGATCGCTTTGGTTTTCTTCGTTTTTCGCAAATTATTCGCGAAGCGGTGCGCTTCATCGCGTAGTCGCTGCAAGAGAAACTTCGCCTGCGAGTCTTTCGGGAAGATGACTGGGAATGATGCGCCAGGAATGAAGACTTCTTCCTCGCGCTTCGCGAGTCCGATCACCGGAATCTGCAGATTGAACTCCTTCAAGACCGAAAGAGCGGCATTCAGTTGTCCTTTTCCTCCATCAATCATCAGAAGATCGGGAGTTTCCGAGAGCGACGCATCGATTTTGTGCTGCGCGGCGTCGTACATCATCACGATGAAGGTAGAAGGTTTGTATTCTTTCATTCCCTCAACGATGGAAGCCGGTGGCGTGTGCACGTGACGGAATCCCGCTTCGCTGTAATACGATTCGAGCGGTGGCTTGGTAACGATGTATGCCTTCGAGAGAGCAATCTTTGCGAGAGGCAGGAGGGCTTTACGGATCATGAAGTGCCCCAGCTTTCCTCCGCGGAATTTTTCATTCACCCAGAGAGCACGGACTTCAAAAATCCCTTTCGCTCGCTTCTGTAGACGCACCGTCGCCACAATTTTTCCTTCATATTCCGCGACCAGTATCTCTTTGTAGATGTTCTCTACCGCGGGGAGCTCAAGCTTTTCGCGAATCTCCGTTATGGCCTTCTCATCGGCCTTCCTCGCTTTGCGCAGCTTGATGCCTTTCTGCTTCCACTTCTCTTCTTCGTATTTTGTTGCCTCTGAAAGATGACGGCAGCGGCGACGCAACGTTTCTTCGAGTGATTTGTAATCGTCGATCTCTCCGTCGGATACCGTGCGGATGGTGAAGGACCGATAATCCTTGTTCGATGCCTTCCCGTTCTTTGCGACGACCATACTGCCGACGGTTTCCTGTCCGCCGAGGTGCGAGATGTCGTACCCCTCGATCCGTTTGGGTTCACTCGGGAGCTCCAAAATACTTTTAAGTTCCTTGAGTGCGGTCTCGATGTTATTGGCTGCTGCCTCCCACTTCGCCTGGAGCTGTTTCACTTTTTCTTCTGCGTTGCGCTCGGCGAGTTTCAGGAGCTGCGACTTCTTTCCGCGCTCAGCGACGCGCAGTTCCACGATCTTTCCACGCTTCGCACGCAGGAGTTTTTCGATCAAATCCCTATTTTCAATTTCTTCCCCGATCACGACGATCTCCGGGATGTCTTCCGTTGATCCGTAGTACTGCGGCAGGAACTGTTCGAGTGCGTCAGCGACGCTGCCCGCCTCTCCCGCGAGGGGGAAGTGCTCTTCGTCGATCAGTTTTCCCTGACGTTGCTTGAGGAGGACCACGTGCGCGCGGTTTCCGAGGATCGCGATGCCGAGGACGTCGATATCTTCACCCGTCGTATCAGACACGATCTGTCTTTCCTCCATTCGTTCGATCATTTTGAGGGTGTCGCGGAGCTCCGCCGCTCGCTCGAACTTCTTTTCTGTCGCGGCCTTCTTCATTTCTTCATGCAATTTCTGCGTTGCCTCTCGTCGATCACCTTTCAGAAACCGCGTGATCTCTCCGATGGATCGTCGGTACTCCTCCTGCGAGATCGCCCCGACACAGAGGCCGCAACATTGTCCGATTTGGTACCCGAGACATGCTGCCGAACCGTGCATATCTTTCTCCGGGTGCTTGTTGAGCTCTTTGAGTGACGTCGCGCACGCGCGGAACGGAAAAATTCTGTGGAGCATCTCGATCGTCTGTCGGATTTCGAATGCTTTCGTGTACGGACCGAAGTACTTCGACCCATCTTCCTCCATGCGTCGGACAATTTCGATGGTGGGGTAGGGGTCTGGCACCGTGATTTTCACGTACACATAATTTTTGTCGTCCTTCATCATCACGTTGTACTTCGGGCGGAGCTCTTTAATGAGATTGGTCTCCAGGATCAGCGCTTCGAGTTCGTTACTCGCGACCGTCACGTCGAAATCGGTGATCTGTTTGACGAGTGACAGCTTCCACGGACCGAGTGCGGCGTCGGGCTTCTCCTGCACGTAGCTCTTCAACCTGTTTTTCAGGTTCTTGGCTTTGCCGACATACAGCACATCACCCCCTCTATTCTTCCACCGGTAGATACCAGGCTCCGTGGGCGCCTGCGCCACGCGCTTGCGGAGTGCGGAGAGTTCCTGCTGCTGCTTGGTGAGGGGCTTTTTTATGGCATGATGATACCGCATGCAGCCTCTAGTTACCGTCCTTACTCTCAATTTTCGTAACGCCCGTGCAACCGTGCAGTGCGTGCGCAATCTTCGTGAGCAAACGGTTGCGAACCAGATGGAGATCATCGTGATCGACAATCACTCCGACGACGATTCCGCAGGGATTCTGCGCACCGCACTCACGGGTATTCCATCTGTTCAGATAGTGGAGTCACCTGCGAACGCGGGGTTCGGCGCGGGCTATAACTTCGCCGCGCGCTACGCAAAAGGGGAGTACTTGCTCATCAACAATCCCGACAAAAACCTTCAGAAAGAGGGCGTCGCAGAGCTCATCAAAAAAATGAAGAGTGATCCGACGATCGGCATCCTTGCGCCGCGCCTTCTGCATCCCGATGGTACCGCGCGTCTCTCCATGCGCCGCTACCCACGGGTGATTGATGTCCTTGCACGACGCAGTTTCCTGAAGAGAATTTTCTCTCGTAGTCTCCGCCGATACCTCATGGTCGACGCCGATCCGCTCGCGGAGCAAGACGTGGACTGGATCGCAGGCGGGTGCTTCCTCATTCGTCGCGATTTCTTCCACGCCCTCGGGGGGTTCGATGATCGGTTCTTCCTCTTCTTCGAGGATACCGATCTCTGTCGACGATGCCGGGGTGCGGGGAAGCGTGTTCTCTACTACCCGGCCGTCACGGGCACCGACAAAAAGCGGCGACTCTCAGGCGAGCGATTCCGCGATCTCTTCAAGAAAACGGGCAGAATTCATGTTATAAGCGCTATCAAATATTTCCTTAAATGGGGTGTGACATATTGAGGATTTCGAGGAATTCGAAGAATTCGAGGATTACGAGGATTACAAGGATCGTCGAATTCTTCGATATCGTCGATTCCCTCGAAATCCTTACACAGGATATTCCCTGTATTTCGTTGACCTCCTACCCCCTTTTCCTTACCCTTTCCGGGTTCTTCTATGGAAATGGTCGCCCTCTCCGCAACGGCTCGCAGTAAGGATAAACCAAACGTGCTGCGCACCAATGGCAAGGTTCCGTGCATTCTGTACGGAAACGAGGCTGCCAATACCTCGCTCGAGTGTTCGCACGCCGATCTCCGCCGTGCGTACGTGAAGGCCGGAAAGAGCACGCTCGTCGACCTAGATGTTGCTGGAAAGAAAGTGCCGGTGCTCTTCCACCAGATCACGTTCCACCCGCTCACGAGCGACATCACACACGTGGATTTCTACGCGGTGAACATGAAGAAAGAGATCGAAGCCGAAGTGCCGATTCACTTCGAGGGTGAAGCTCCTGCAGTGAAGGAGGTCGGCGGAGTTCTCGTCACGCCGTACGATCACGTGCAAGTGAAGTGTCTTCCGTCCGCTCTCCCGCATCACATTTCCGTCAGTCTCGTCCGTCTCGCACAAATCGGAGACACTCTCTCGATTGCCGATCTGGAGGTTCCGGCTGGTGTGCAGATTCTCGATGATGCGACGGCTGTCATCGCGACGATCCAAGAAATGCGCAAAGAAGAGGAGCCGTTGCCGGCCGCGCCGGTGGAAGGAGCCGAAGGTGCCGTTGCCGAGGGCGAAGCTAAAGAAGGCGACGCAGCTGCAGCTGCAGGGGAGGAGGGTGCCGCAGAGGGCGGCAAAGACAAGAAGAAGGAATGATCACTTCTTCCATGAATATTTTCTCACGCATCCTTTTAGGGCTCGTCCTCGTCGTGACCCTGCTCACAGGTGGACTCTTGGTGTTTTCTGTGGTGAAAAGTGGTATGGAAGGCCCCGTGACAGCGAACGCCGCGGGTATGCAGGATGAGGAATCATCGTTCGATCGTATCTTGGCGCGACTGCCTCTTCTTCCCGTTCTCACGGGAGAGCGAAAACTCGTGGGGATCATCATCGAGAACCATCAGGGTGCGCGCCCGTACCAGCAGTCGCTCAAAGACGCGCTCTTCGTCCAAGAGTTTTTCGTCGAGGGACTCATCACACGTTTCTTAGTCCTCCTCGATACGCGTTCTCTCCCCGAAATCATCGGTCCGGTCCGGTCACTGCGCCCGTACTTCGTGGATAGTGCACTCCCGTGGACCGATGTCATCATCCATGCGGGCGGAAGTCCGGAAGCCTTCGAGCGTACACGTGAATTACCGGTGACCGCGATCAACGGACTCGCTCATCCTAAAGAATTTTATCGTCACACGGTCGCCGCAGCGCCACATAACCTCTTCACGACGGCGACTCTTATGAAGAAACTCATTCCCGCTGACTCGGATCCAGTTCGCTGGCCGCCGTACGAGACGGGTGGAGCTCCCACGGGAGAGAATGCATCCACGATTGAGATCGATTTCCATAGTTCCACGCACGATGTGCGCTACGACTACCAGGGAGTCTCTGGGTATTACGACCGCACAAACGGCGATACGGAGCACCAGGGGGAGCCGCGTAACGTTCTCATCCTCGAGAGCCCCATCCTCGGTGTAGGTGAAGTCGGACGCTTAGAAATTTCCATGGAAGGTCGCGGTCACGCGCTCCTCTTCCGCTCGGGACATGTGTACGAAGGATTCTGGACGAAGAAAAATGCGAAAGATTCCTATCAGTTCTTCCTCGAAGAAGGAGAGCCGATGATCTTTGCGACCGGACAGACGTGGATGACCGTCTTAGATTCTTTGGAACGAGTGAGTTGGAGTGAGTAGAAACTCGGTCGGATCAGATTTCGAGGAATTCGAAGAATTCGGGGATTTCGAAGATCGTCGAATTCTTCGATATCGTCGATTCCCTCGAAATCCACTAATTATTTCTTTTCAATCTCACTCTCGTTTGTTCTCAGAAAATCAGGGAGGAGGAGCGGCTCTTCCAAGTCTTCGATTTGTTCGACGAGCGCGAGATCTTCCAGTGCGATTTTCCCAACATAGAGTCGTCGCAGGTCTCCGCCACTCTGCACGAAGGATTCCACTTTCGAGACGCCGCGGAAGTAGACGATGCTCTTCGTGAATGCCCCTGGTTCCGATGTATCGGAGAGACCGCGCTTCATGGCGATTGCCTGTGTGAGCGCTTTGGAGGGCTCGTAGCCAAGTTCTTCCTCCAGGTAGTCACGGACCTTCGAGAACGAATTCTCTAAGCCACACTCGAGTCCGAGGAGGTTGCGCGGGGGGTTAAAACGTCGATCATTGAACGGCCCGAGCACTCTGTTCTGATTGAAAATGGCGAGACCCTCCTGTGTATCTAAGTACCCAGCGCATCCACGGCGCAGCAACGTGTACGGCTGATGTTCTCCGTTCTCTGCGGTGAGCACATGCGTCTCAATCTCGTGTTTGATGAGCGATTCGATGTGATCGGGAGCGAAGCGCGCGTCCTCTCGGAGGTAAATGTGCCGTCCACCGACCGTACAATCAGCTACCAGGCGCGGGCGGATGCTTACCTGCCAATCATGCAGACCGTAGTGCTCCAAGATTTCCTCGAAACGCTCCTTCGTTTTCTTGGCAGAGAGAAGATCTTTGTTCGATGGAGGCAGATCACATGCGACACGTGCAGCCAACGCTTGTTTCGAGCTCTCCACGAGCGACCGATTCGGGGCACCGAAGAGCGCTGTCGACGCAGCGGTAAATTTTTCCGCGTTTCCTCGTGCCGCGAGGAGATCAATTCTCTGCAGGAGCTCGATGCGCTTCTTTTCCAGGAGCACTCCGAGTGGTGACGGGTCGAGGATGGGGTTTTTCAGACGCTTGCGAGCATCTTCCAGATCAACCTCCAGCTCACGATAGAGAAAAAGGGGACTGTAGCGACGGTCACCGCGGAGTCTCGCACGCTCTTCCTCCAAATTGAGAGGCTTCAGGTACTTGATCACGAGCAAGTCACGGTCGAGTGTGGCATAGAGGTTATCGACCGCACGGAGATCCGCTTTCATCACCGATTTTCGCGGTGCGGTATCGGGCTGCTTCGTCGGATCGATGAGGAAACCGGTGAGGTCGCGCTTGCCGATGACGGCCTGCACCTCCGGGTGACGAACAGTGCCGCTTGCGACCGCAGTTTGGATCTTCTTTCCCCCGAGTGAGAACTTCACTTTGTAAAATTCCGTGCCTTCCTCACGTTCAATCAGATTCTGCTCAGAGAGTTTTGCGATCAGCTCGGGAGCAAAGATACTGTGCGGCTCTCCCGGGGCGAGTACGCTCGGGACTTCGATAGTCGTTCCGGTCCCGGTGATCTGGATATTTTCTCGGGTACCGAGAAGTTGCTTATCGCTCGACTTCTTTTTCTTCTCTTCACGCTTCTGCGTCGTGCCGAAGAGATCGCGTCCGATCTGCACGCCTTTCTCCGGCGTCGTGACTTTCACGCCCTGCACGCGCTCCAAGCGGCTCTTGAGCGGAGCGAGGTTTGCGACCTGCACCATCAGTCCTGCGCGCGCATTCACCTCCAGAAGTGCGGGTCCCATATTTGCATCGATCGTGATGTCGCACGCGAGATACCCGATATTGGTGAGGAGCTGGATCTTCGAAGAAACGAGGAGAATTTCGTCCCAGTATGGGATTTCGATCCCCGCGGGAGACCCGCCGTGCGGCAGTTCCTTGATCATGTGGTTGTATTGCGCGGCATGCGTCGTGCGTCCGGTCGCGATGTCGATCCCAATGCCAATTCCACCGAGGTGCACGTTCGCTTTTCCTTCGCTTTCTGCAGTCGGCACCCGGAGCATGGCCATGACAGGCACCAGGTTGAAGACGATTACACGGATATCGGGGAGTCCTGCCGGGCGGAAGCGTGCGAAGCAGTCATGTGGGTAGAGAATCTGCTCGAAGAAGGCCGTATCGCGGCGACCGGAGATCGAAAATTTTCCATCGAGGATATCTTCGATGTGTTCGGTGAGTTCGCGTCGGCTGATCGGTGTTTTTCCCTGCAGGAGGAAGTCTCCGTTCTTCGCGCGGCCCTTCAAAATCAAAATTCCTTCTCCACCGAAACCAGCGTTCGGCTTCAGCACGCACTCGTTGGGAAGTTGTGAAAAATCATATGCACGAACTTGCTCGCGTGTTTCGAAACGCGCGTAGATTTTCGCGGCGGGGACCCCGCGAGCGGCGAGGAAAGCCTTGGTCCTCAGCTTGTCATCGGCGAGCGCGACTGCTTTTCTCGGGTTAAACGGTTTGATGTAGAGCAGGTTGCGCGCGTTGAGTCCCAGGATGCCGTGATTGAAGAGGAGGTGGGGGGAGACCATGAGAAACGGCTATATTGTTAAATTGTTACATTGTTTGCAAGCGACATACGAGCTTGCTGCCCCTTTAGCACAATTTAACAATAGTACAATTTTACAATTTGCCATCATTCTTCCTGTAAGTGCTTAAACACCTCCCGGAAGCGGAAGTATTCGACGAGGCGGAGTCCTGTGAAACGACCGAGGAGCGCATCGATGACGATGGTGAGGAGAACGACCTCGGGATAGGCGAGGACGAAGGACTGTAATGCCGCCCACGAGACGATGAACACACAGAGGAGGGAGGCGAGAATCGTCTCTCCGACGCCAAGGATGGCGCTTCGGAGCCCTTCTTCGCGTTGCACATTCAGGAAGCTCTCGGCGAGTGTCGACATAATGAGGAGAACGAAGATCGTGTCACGCGTGAAGGTGATGTCGAACGTTGCGGAGAGTCCGAGGAGGAGCAATAACGTAAAACTTACGACCGTCAGGATGATTGCGACCTTCGGGACGTAGAGGATTCTCCAGCGACGAAGCAGCGTGCGTGTTCCATAGCCAGTGATGAGGATGAAGAGCAGGAACACGAGCCCCACTCTCCAACCGAGAGCGAGAAAACTGAGTGCGACGATGGACGGCGTGTAGAGACCGAACGTCGTGATACCGATCACCTGTTTCAAAAACGCGATGATCGTCGCGATGATCGGGAGTGTGAGGAGCAAGATCAAGATCTGACTCGAGACTCCGTGCGAGAGCATGTAGTTCACGAGCGACGAGAGCAGATTCCATGGACGGACTGCGACGCTCTGCTCATCCACGATGGAAAAATCGATGTCACGTTGCTCAAGATCGACAATAAACGCGTCGCTATCTGCTGCGGAAATCAAAGGGTTGATCGCTTCTTTGCGCGTGACGACGATTCGTTCGGGGTGGAGAACCGAGAAAGGGCCGCGCATAGTGCGTGCAGCGGTGTCGAGGCTGCGATCGGTGACGACCACGACCGTCTGATTTTCCGTGGTGATGGCCTCGGGGTCCGTCTCGCGTGCGCGCATGAGTGCTTGGAGACCGAGAATGCCCTCTGTCCAAATGAGAACGCCATTCGCTCCGGTGAACGCGGCAGATTCATTTGTGATTGCGGCGACCATTGCGTCCTCTGCGCTCACGGGGAGGGTCTGCATGTCTGGTCGGATGACGCGGAGATAGACATTCGCTTCCTCAGCTGTGCGCTGGTGTACGGCAATTTTTTCTGGAGAGACAGAGGTATCTGCGAGCAGAACAATTTTTCGTTCGTACACGGTGATGAGTCTCTCCGCTTCCGCCGTCAGTGCCTCTCCATCGATTTCGGTGGTGATCTCCAGTCGAATAGCGACAGACCCCGCGCGTTCCGGTGTATAGACCATTTCTACGGTACGGCTGACCGGGAAAGAGACTCCTTCCACGTACCAGCGATATTGTGTTTCCTCTCCTATTCCGCGGCTTCCCGACGCATCGAGCACGAGTGTGCGACCCACGGCGACATCGTCAGGTCCGGTGATGACGGCCTCCACGGAACTTACGCTCGGTGGTTCCTGTGCAAAGAGAGGGGCGAAACGTGCGAGAAGCACAATCGCAAGGATGACGAGCAGGGTGCCGCTGATAAGCGCTCGCTTAAGCTCCATCTGGTTTCCAGTATAGAGGAGAGTGCGCTCATGCACAGCGCTTTACCGCTTGGACTTTTTGGCTCTACGACTCATCTTTTGGACCCTTCCGCGGCGGGTGTGGAGCTCTTTGTACTTCTTGATCTGCGGTTCTAGTTTTTCGATGCAACGATCAATCGCCTCGACGACATTGGGTCGGCGAGATTCCGCACGAAGAAAACTCTTCGGCAGCTCGACCGTGATCATCACTTTGATCTGATCCTGTTCTTTTTTCGTCGACCGTCTGATGGTTTCGAGACGGATGAGTGACGCCTCGTCTTTCACACGTTCACAGTACGTCGCGAGCTTCCCGATCTTGCGCGCGATCATGAGCATTTCATCTGGCGTGTAGGTGGCATTTTTTTCGTAGTGGGTGATGCGCATGGAAGAGGGGAAAGAGACTCGAGAGTACGCACTCTACAGCATTTGGGAGCCGTCCGCAGCTCATTGATAATAATTGAATAGTATTGTATAATAATTAAGTTTTCCACACACAAACACATGACTGATGAATCCCAGAAACGCTACGACATTGATCACCAGGAGGGCGAAGTTCCTCGTGGTGATGAACGACCGGAGGTTGATACTCCGGTGGATGCGCATACAGAAACTATCAGCACCGATGTGAATGCGCTCGTCGGAACCGAGACACAGAATGTTCTCTCGTTTGAGCAGGCAAAGACGCAGGCGCAGGAACGACTACAACCTTCTCGTTCAAACGAGATGGAGCAAAGTCAGAAAGTTGAACAGCTTGGGGACGCGTTGAACGATGATGTTATTCGTCGACTGAGCGACATTGAAAAGCTTGCCGATAGGCTGGTTCGCATGAATATGGAGCATCGCCTTGGCGACATCCGCGATTACATTCCGTTCTTGGACATGCAGCGTTCGCACACGGTCGCGCAACAGGAAGGAGACGTTATCAACTCTCTCAAGAAGGAAGTCGGTGATCTCGATACCTTCATTAAGGTGAATGGTCTTGCGATTGATATTTCAGAACTCTCGAGAATTACGGAGAAATTTCAGGAACCAGGAGGTCCGACCATGATCCTCGCAACGATTGCACCGTGGTTGCGCAGACTGCACAGAGGCATCGTTGCACCGGGAACGGAAAAGCTCTCACAGGTGGCGGGACAGATACGGAGCCGTCTGCAATCGGAGTCTACAATGAAGCGCGTGTCGAGAGTCGCGTAATCATCATCAAATCAGCTTTTCTCTTAGTTTTTCTACACCTCGAGCTATTGAGAAAACGTCCGTTTTTTGCTATAATTATGGGAAACCTACACCCACACTTTTATGTCTATCGAACTGCCACGAGAAGTCAGTGACGTACGCAAAGCGCTTGAAGCGCTGAAGGCAGAAATTGAGCTGAAAAAGGAAGAGGGAGAAGAGGAAAAACCTGAAGATCGATCTGAGCGACTGAAGACATCGCTCGGTTCGGTGATGGGACTCGTCATTCAAATGCGAGCGAAGCGCGCAGAGTTGGAGAGCAAACCTGACGGTGCAACGAATCCTGTCGTGAAACAGCTCAAGGATTTGGAAATAAGTGTGGTGAAGGAAATCGTTCCGAGCGATGACCCTATGGAACTTCTCAGCGGAATTATGGAAAAGGATGTCACGACCGACCCGACTACAGGTGCTCTGGTCTTCAGCGATGAGCTGCTCAAAGATCTACAGGCGACGGATGTCGATGATGAGATCACCGCTTTCCGTGCGACGATGACGACGTACGAAAAAGTCGAAGACAAAGTGACAAAGTTCTACAACATGCTTCCGGAAGGAGTGCGAAGCACACTCGATAGTATCGGTGTCGGGACGCAAGGGGGTATCGCGTTCATCATGCAGTTCATTGCGGACTGGTTAGATGGCATGGGCAACATGATTGGACGCACATTTAGCCGCACCATTCGTGAGGGGGCGGCCGTGAAAAAGGCAATGGAAGAGGCCGTCGCGAAGGGCATCACCAATGCACAGGAGCTTGTCGAGAAAGCACGTGTCGAGTGGCGCAAAGCCTACAACGAATGGATGAAGAAAGGTGTCGGCGCTGTCGGCATGCCGGACTTCCTCGAGTACTTCCAGAAAGAGTACGACAAGTACGTGCAGAACAAAGCCGATGAAGATCTGCGAGCAAAAAATGCCGCGCTCATCGATGGATTTAAGACGTACGCGAGTACACACCTCGCTGCGCTCTTCGGTGCTGATATTGCGGTGAGTACTGTGAATGTCGGAACGACTTTCGCTGCCAAGCGCAGTGGTGCTGCATGGGAGATGTCGATGGATACGACGGGATTTGAAAAGATGACCGATGAGTCATTCGTCCTCACGGACAAAACGAAGAAGCTCGTCGCTCTTGCGACCCAGGTGAAGGACCAGGTCGATATCCAGAACGTCGCATTGGGCGAACTATCGCTCACGGCCGATACGCTCACGGCGACCGATGCTGATCCGGCAACGCTTACCAAGCTTCTGCTCCTGCGTCCGACGGGTGGTACCTACAATAAACTTTCGCTGATTTCTTCCGGTGTGCGTGCTGCGTCGACCGCTCAACTCGCAGAGTTCAAAGACGGCGCTCTCGCGGTGAACGCTGCAACGAGCAGGTTGGATGGTGACGTCCTCACGAAGCTCAAGGACACCGTGCATGCCACTACCAAGGATGCGCTTCTCCTCGAGTACAAAGCGAACCCCGCAGGGGCAATGGAATGGATCGAAGTCACTGCGTAATCATTCATGGATCACACAAAAATTCTCGATGCCGGCGACACGAATGCTTCGAAGCCCGAGGTGGCAGATCAGATTCCGGAGCATGTCACAAAATTTCTCTCTCTCATGCGCGCGCAGGAGAGTGCGACCGCTGAAGTGGAGCGACTCGAGTCCTCTGGTGATGAAGTGGGAGCTCGTGAGGCGCAGCGTCGTCTCGAGAGTATCGAGGCGGAGATGAGTATGCTTTTTATGGTTGCAACCGCGGATCAGCAGAGCGACATCGAAGTTGCGCTCGTGCGACTTTCCGGAGGACGGGTGGTCACTGCCATGCGTAGTGATATCCGCGACAACATCAATGTGGCCATGAAGAGTGGCGAACAATGGATGAAAACTGTCGAACATGCGGGCAAATTCCTCTGGTCTACCGTAGAGACAGCGGCAAAGTTACTTGTTGTTGAGCCGATTGTTCGAACGATTAGTATCGGCAGAGAGGCACGTCGCAGAATCGGTGAAGTTCTCGCTACTTCCTAATTTTTTCTATGCGGATTCCTTTTCAATTTCGGCATAGTGCGTGGTCGCCTTCTGAGCATCGTTTGATTCATGCTCAGCCAGACGCGGCGGTCGAGCAGCGTGCCGATGCATTGGCACAGACATTGGAAGCGGCAGAAGATGAGAATGCACTTCGCAGTGCAGTCGAGTCTCTGGATGCACAGGAGTACGCGTTGATTTTTGAAAACCTAAAGGCACGCGGCAAAGAATCGACTGCGGAGAAGCTTCGTCAGCAGCGCGAGAAGATCGAGGCAGAGCGTGCGGCGGCAGAAACAGGAAATGCGGAACAAGCTCTTGATGCAGCAGCTGAACAGCCTGCCCCTGAGGCAAGTGCTGCTCCGGTAATAGAGCAAAAACCAGAGAACGCCGAGGCGAAGAAGGGGATCATTGATCGAACGTTGGAATATTCTGAAAAAGTGGCTGATGCCGTTCTTCCGAAGAGCATTAGCGCCAACATGAGTGAGCGTGATAAGAGAATTTTTGGAACAGCGCTCACAGTGGGTGGCACTCTTGCTGTGGCATGGATCGCTACCTCGATTTTCAAAGGCAAAGACGCAGCGAACAATGCGTCCGGCGGATGGTTCAAGAAAATGATGATTGGATTGCTCGTGGGTGGTGGTGTGATCGTTGGTGGCACCTACGTGGTCGATCGGTTACTCAAAAAATATGATCCAGAATCGTACAAAGCGATGTACGAGAAGTTGGAAGACAAGATCGAAGAAGGGAAGCGTTATGCTGCAGACAAACTGGATGAAGCAAGACAGTTAGGTGCTCCATGGGAGAAGTTTGGACTCGATCAAGCGCAATACAACAAAGCTAGTACATGGTGCTTCGAAAGAAGTGTTGAAAACAGCAAAGCGGATATTGCGAAGATGTTTGGTGTTTCTGTGGAAAGTACAGATCCCAGATACGTTGCGTTCATCGATCACATGAAAGAGAAATATAAGGAAAAAGCGGAAGGAGACACAAAGTACGAAAGAGCTGATGTCGCACTGCATCGCTACGAAGTGGATTTAGAAGTTTGGCTCGATAAGCTTGAACTATGGGCCAGGAATCACGGAGGAGAGTTGGCACTCGTAGGCATCGTTGCTCACAAAGTTGGTCTTTTGCAGTTAATTCTCAGTGGGACTCTTTCTGCCGCTCATAAAGCTGTGCAGATTGCTAAGCTTCTTGCACGTTGGGGGACTAAGCATCCCTTTATTTCTCTCTTTTTGCTTGGCGGTAGTGCAGTGGCACTTGGCACCGCGGTGGCAGGAAGAAAAGAAGCGTACTTGCCTACGAACACTCAGCATTTGGCGAATGCCGCTCTCACTAATGGTCGCTCTTTGGTTATCAGTCCTAGCTTCACGATTGATCCCAACCTTGTTCAAAAGGTAAGAGACGGTGCTAATGGATTGAAAGATGATATTGGAGCAATCATGCAGAACTTCGGATCATGGTTCGGTGAAAAATTGCTCAAGTTGAAAGATGATATCGTTGAAAAAGGTCCTGAAGTGATCACGTTGAATGATGATGAAATTACCCAAGAGAGAAATGTGACGTGTCTGGAGTATTGCTATCGACAACTTGGTGAAATGCGAAAAGAAGCGGTCAGTTCACCAGATAAACAAGATCGTCGCGTTGAGAAATGTGACTCCGCATTAGAGAAACTCGTACAGTTTCAAGATGAATTTGCTTTCAACCGCTTGGAGCTTGGGAAATGGGATGACAGTGCGGCATCCGTAAAAGCATTTGAGGAACTGAAGCAATCTCTGACGTCACTGGATATCGAATTGGGCACCCGAAGCGGAGGCATTATCACTTGGAACACGCCAGGACTTCCGGGCGGTCCATGGGATTTATGTATTGATCCTTCTATTACAGATAAAAAGAAATACCATGAGCTTTCTTCGAGCATGCATCATGGAGAAACAGATTTTACGTTTATGCTCTCAATGGCGTACCAGGAAGCGCGAAGAGAGTTGCAGCGCGGAAAAGATACTGGCGAATATCTTGTCGAGAATGACACCTTAGCTTTGGTGCTCGGAAATATGTTGTACGTATTTGATCCACGAAATGAACATCGATACTTCTCGGTGTGCGTCGACTTATTGCCGAATGACATCCTCACGTACATCCGTGGAGAAAAACAGGATAAGGAATGGAGAGCAAAAATTTCCTCTGCAGTTGTTTCTACTGTTGCATTTACATTGAGTGCTGAAATTACAGGGAAACTTTTGCGTTCTTTCACACTCGGAGGTGGACCACTCATCCGTGCGAGGGGAGTGCGTTGGGTTACCGGTGCGACCCCCATTCTTTCGCAGGCAAAATTTGTTGCTGAGATGGACGCCGCTGCGGCTGATTTTCGTATGCTTATGAAGTTAGGATATTTTGATGGAAGACGTGCGAATAATGCGATGGCACAGGTCGGTGAAATTTTTGCACTTCGTCCTGTCGATATTTACGACATCGAAACAACTCAGAGTGTTCGGAGATTAAAAGGCATCGCAAGCAAATTAGGAATGGGAGATCCTTCAGGTGATCTTGAACCTCTGAGAATTAAAGTTCGCGATCAATGCATCGAAAAAATGCGACTTGCAAAGGTTTCCAACAAACGAGCGCTCCTAAGAGGAGGTTTATTGAGCTGGGGTCGCAAGGAGGTGGGCACAGAGGCCTCGTCTCTATACGCGAAAATCGCGATGGCTCAAGGTGCTTCACGCCCACCGATTTCTGTCCCGCACGGAGGAGCGTCAGCTGCTCCGAATGTGGCAGCGTCAGGCGCTGCTGCTAGTGCAGCAAATTCTCCAAGTGCCACTCCTCATTCACCGAGTACTCCTGCCGGACA